>JAUSHG010000025.1 GCA_030648695.1 bacterium
CTTTTTCGATGATCCGTTTCGCGCCCTTGACATTGGAGGCGAAGGTGTATTTCACAAGTTTTGCGATAACGAATGGGCGGTAGAGTTCCAGCGCGATGGTTCGCGGCAGGCCGCACTGGTGCAGCTTGAGCTTGGCGCCCACCACAATAACCGAGCGGCCGGAGTAGTCCACGCGCTTGCCGAGCAGGTTCTGGCGGAAGAGACCGCGCTTGCCTTTGAGGTTGTCGGAGAGGGACTTCAGCGGTCTTCGCTGGGCAAGCGAGAGCGGCCCGCCCTGTGAGGCGCCGTGGCGGATGGAGTTGTCTATGAGCGAGTCAACCGCTTCCTGCAGAATTCTTTTTTCATTGCGCAAAATAACATCCGGCGCGTGAATTTCCTTGAGCTTTTTGAGCCGGTTGTTGCGGTTGATGACGCGGCGGTACAGGTCGTTGACATCCGAGGAGGCATATCGCCCGCCGTCAAGCGGCACCATAGGGCGGAGCGCCGGCGGAATGACCGGAATGCGGGTCAGAAACATCCACTCGGGGCGGATGCCTGCGGCACGCATGGAGCGGATGAGTGAAAGGCGCTTGACGAGACGCTCTCTCTCAAGCGAACGCGCGTCCTCAAGGTCGCCCTCAAGCTCCTCCTGTACCTTTGCAAGGTCCAGATTGGAGCAGAGTTTAAAAATGGCTTCGGCGCCGATGTGTGCCTCAAACAGCGTGCCGTACTTGAGCGAAAAGGCATGGAACGCGATTTCATCAAGCACCGCACCTTCGCGGATGCCCTCAATCTCCTTTTTGGTCAGCGTGTACCGCTCCTTGAGCGCCTCCTTGTCTTTTTCGGCGGTAAGCGCCTTCTGCTTTGCCTTGTACTCGCTTTCAAGGTCCTTCAAAATGCGCTCGCGCTCCTGCGTGGATGCCTTGGTAATCAGATAGCCGGCGAAATAAATCACTTTTTCCAAATCCATGGACGACATGCCGAGCACGAGTCCCATGCGGGACGGCATACTGCGCAAAAACCAGATATGCGACACCGGGGTCGCGAGCTCAATGTGCCCCATGCGCTCTCTTCGCACGATGGAACGGGTCAGTTCCACTCCGCACTTTTCGCAGACAATTCCCTTGTAGCGGACACCGCGGTACTTTCCGCAGTAACATTCATAGTCGCGGTCCGGACCGAAAATGCGCTCGTCAAACAGACCGTTCTTTTCGCTTCGCTGGGTCCGGTAGTTGATGGTCTCCGGCTTGGTAACCTCGCCGAAAGACCAGCTCAGGATATCATCGGGAGAAGCCAGCCGCAGAAACACGGCATCAAAGTCATTCAAATTGGCGATGGTTTTGGATTTCATACTGAAAGAATTATCAATTTACAATTTACAATTTTCAATCAAGAAATTAATTAAATAATTTTTCAATTGAGAATTTATTGATAATTGACCATTGATAATTGAAAATTAAGAGCTGCGCTCCCTCTTGCGCTCGTAATTGTTCGACCTGCTTTTGCGTGCCTGCGCCCCTTCCTGCGGCGGTTTATCGCTCTGGAGCTCCACATCAAGTGAAAGTCCGCGCAGAGTATTGAGCAGTACCGAGAACGACGCGGGTGCATTCATTTCCGTGATGCGCTCGCCCTTCACAATCGCGTCAAAGGCAGCGGAGCGGCCGATAATGTCGTCCGACTTGATGGTAAGCATCTCCCGCAGGGTGTAGGACGCACCGTGTCCGAGCAGAGCCCAGACCTCCATTTCTCCGAATCGCTGTCCTCCGCCCTGTGCCTTGCCTCCGAGCGGCTGCTGGGTGATGAGCGAGTATGGGCCGATGGAGCGCATGTGAATCTTGTCTTCCACCATGTGATGGAGCTTCATAATGTACATGTACCCCACCGCAATATCCTGATTGAAGGGCTCTCCGGTCCGTCCGTCAAAGAGTTTCATCTTGCCGTTTTCCGCAACTCCTGCTTTCACCAGTTCCTCCTTGATTTCTTTGTCGGTGGCTCCCGCAAACGGAGGCACAATCGCCTGATAGCCGAGTGTTTCCGCCGCAAGTCCCAAGTGCAGTTCAAGAATCTGTCCGAGGTTCATGCGCGAAGGCACGCCGAGCGGAGTGAGGATAACGTCAACAGGCCGTCCGTCCGGCATGTAGGGCATGTCCTCCTCGGGCAGTACCTTTGAAATGACCCCCTTGTTTCCGTGCCGTCCGGCAAGCTTGTCGCCGACGGATGCCGCGCGCAGTTCCGCCACTTCAATATGCACGCGCTTGATGATGCCGCTCTCCAATTTGTCGCCGGCCTCGCGGGAAAATACTTTTACCGAGATGATACGTCCGCGCTTGCCGTTTTCCATGCGCTTTGAGGTGTCCTTCACATCCCGCGCCTTTTCGCCGAACAGGGACCTGAGCAAGCGCTCTTCCGGAGTAAGCTGGGTTTCGCCTTTGGGGGTAATCTTGCCGACGAGAATATCTCCGGGACGCACTTCAGCGCCGATGCGGATAATGCCGTCTTCATCAAGGTTGCGGAGTTTGGTTTCTCCTACATTCGGAATGTCGTGCGTGGTTACTTCGGGACCGAGCTTCGTGTCGCGGACGTTAACCACAAACTCTTCTATATGAATGCTCGTAAACCGGCTGTCCTTTACGAGGCGCTCTGAAATGATGATGGCGTCTTCATAGTTTGCTCCCGCCCACGAAAGAAATGCCACGAGCACGTTTTGTCCGAGCGCGAGCTGTCCCCCCTGGCTTGAAGAGGTATCGGCAAGCACATCCCCTTTCTTAACATTGTCGCCAAGCTCTATGGCCGGGCGCTGGTGAAAAGCGGTGAAGCCGTTGGTACGGGAGAAATTGACGAGCGGATAGGTCTTTTCCTTGCGTCCCGATTTGACCTTGATTCCGCGCGCGTCAACTGCGGACACGACACCTTCTTCAAGAGCGAGCACCACACGCCCCGTGTCCCGCGCGATCTTTCCTTCAATACCGGTAGCCACTACCGGCGCCTCCGGAGAGAGCACCGGAGTCGCCTGCTTCTGCATGTTGGAGCCCATGAGCGCACGGTTTGCGTCGTCGTGATTCAAAAACGGAATGAGTGAAGTCGCGGCTGAAAACGCCTGATTGGTCGCCACGTCCATGTAGTCCACCTCTTCGCGAAGTATCAGTTCGGGCTTGCCGTTTAAGCGCACCTCCACTTCCTCCGACAACATATGCCCCTGTGCATCATACGAGAGCGCGGCATGCGCAATCTTGAAATTTTCCTCTTCCAGCGCGTTTAGATACTGGATTTCGCCGGTAATCCGGCCCTTCTCCACCTTCGCATACGGGGTCTCAATCATGCCAAAGTTATTGATGCGGGAGTACATGGAAAGACGAAGGATGAGTCCGATGTTCGGACCTTCAGGAGTATGAATGGGGCACAGCCGTCCGTAGTGGGACGGGTGCACGTCGCGCACCTCAAAACCGGCGCGCTCGCGCGTAAGGCCTCCGGGACCGAGGGCTGAAAGCGTGCGCAAGTGTTCCAGCTCGGAGAGAATATTTTCCTGCTGCATGAACTGCGAAAGCTGGTTGGTGGTGAAGAACTCCTTGATGCGCGCCTGCAAGGGCTTGGGGGAAATAAAGTTGACCGGAAGCGTTACGTCTGATTCCACGGTGGACATGCGGTCCTGCACATTGCGCTTGATTTGCGCCATACCCACGCGGATTTTCTGCTGGAAGAGTTCTCCCACAAACCGCACGCGGCGGCTTCCCAGGTGGTCAATGTCGTCTTCAAGCGCGCCGGGGGTGCTTGCGAGCGTAATCACGTGGGACACAATGGTTACTACATCATCAAGGGAAATAATGCGGCGGTCCATTTCCGCGGGCGTGCTTCCCTTGCCGAAGCGGCGATTGAAGCGGAACCTCCCCACTTTGGAAAGGTCGTAGCGCTCCACCTCAAAAATAGAGTTGATGAAGTCCTTGGCGTTCTCAACACTGCCGATTTCACCGTCGCGCAGGCGCTTGTGAATTTCAATGTAGGCCTCGTCAAGCGTCTTGGCATGGTCCTTGGCAAAGGTGGCCAGAAGATGCGGGCGGGCATGTTCGGAGGCCTTAAAGAGTTCAAAAATATGCTTTTCGTCCTTGGCGCCGAGTACGCGCAGGAGCGAGGTCACCGGAAACTTGCGCTTGCGGTCAATGCGCACATACATCGCGCTGTCCACATCCGTCTCAATTTCAATCCATGCGCCGCGTGCCGGAATAATCTTCGCGCCGAAAAACTTGCGTCCGCGCAATTCCTCGGCGGTAAAGAATACGCCGAAAGAGCGCGCGAGCTGGGGGACAATCACGCGCTCAATGCCTGAAATAATAAAGGTGCCGTGCGCGGTCTGCAGGGGAAAATCAGCGAGGAAGATTTCCTGCTCCTTGATGGTGCCCATTATTTTGTTCTTCAGACGCACCGTTGCCTTGAGCGGGGCTTCGTAGGAGAGCTTGTTTTGCTTCGCATAAAACTCGTCGTACTTCGGTTCGGAAAGTTTGAAGCCGGTAAAATCCAGTTCAAACTTTTTTCCGGAATAATCCTTGATGGATGAAAACTCGCCGAATACTTCGCCGAGCCCCTTTTCAAGCAGCCACTTGAAAGAGTTCAACTGTGGTTCAACCAAATTAGGAAGCTCTTCGCGCGCCTCCTTGTACGCGAGAAATCGCTTCTGCGGCCGTCCCGCTCCCCCGAGTCCAAAGGTATGAGTTGGCATATCTATATATAAAGACGGATTAAAACTGACTGATTTTCTTAACGAACGAAGTGAGTTGTAGAAAATCGTCACCCCGTTAAATCGCCGCTTTGCGGCGCCCGCCTCTGGCGGGTTTTAACGGGGTCCTCCCAAATCATAGTCGCTTTGCTTCTTGATTTTGAGGACGCAACAAAACTCCCCTATCCTAGAGGGGCCTCATATTTTTCTACGCTAGTTCTTAATTCGTACTTCGCAAAGCTTCTAGGACCAGTTAACCTTGTAATCCTTTCCCCGACCGTGTCGGGGATAGCGCTTTGCACCAAAAACTCATTCGTGCGCAGTAGGGAAACAGTATAGCCCACCCCTCTTTTCCTGTCAACACATCTCCCTTAGTAAAGGGAGCACTGCATTCTTATTGCAGGAGGGTTGTTCTTTTTCCTCCTTCCCTCTTTTCCACCTCTTCTCCTCTTTTAAGGTCTTTGAAGGAAAAATGAATCCGTACACAAAAGATGCATGCTACAATAATGCTGTTTTCTCCATTTGTATATTTGTACGGGATTTGTCATTGGTAGTATGAGAAAAATATTCGGCGTAGATAAAAACGTTTTCTTCTTGGGCGTCGTGAGTTTCTTCAACGACATCTCCGGCCAGATGGTCGTGGCGGCTTTTCCTGCCTTTTTCCAATCCGTACTCAAGAGCGGCGCGGCGGCGCTTGGCATCATTGAAGGCGTTGCGGAAGGGCTCGCCAACATCGTCAAGGTGTTCTCCGGTTCGCTCTCGGACAAAATAGAGCACCGCAAGGGCTTTGCCATTGCAGGATATATCATCTCCACGATTACCCGCCCCCTATACCTCTTTGCCGCGATTCCCGCGCATGTCTTCGGCATCCGCGTGTTTGACCGAATCGGCAAGGGCATCCGCGAGGCGCCGCGCGATGCGCTCATTTCACTCTCTGTTCCGCGCGAAGAACTGGGTCGTTCATTTGGTTTTCACAGGAGTATGGACGCCTTCGGCTCCATCTTGGGTCCCTTGGCGGCGTTTTTTATTCTCCGCGCTTTCCCCGGTGATTTCAATACGCTCTTTATGCTCGCCTTTGTGGCAGGTGTCGTCGCTGTGCTCTGCTTTATTTTTGTCCGTGAAGTGGTGGGCGTGGTAAAGGAGCCGCAGAAACTGAAAGTTCTGCAGAAATATCCTAAAAAATTCAATCTGTTCCTGCTTACCATGACCATTCTCTCCATCGGCAACATTCCTATTGCCGTGCTTACCCTGCGCACGCAGGAGGTGGGGCTTGATTTGAGTTTTATTCCGCTCTTTTACGCCTTCTACAGCATTTCCTTTACGCTATTCGCGCCGTTTGCAGGACGCATGGCGGACAAGCTCGGCGACAAGCGTCTTATTTTCTGGGGGTATGCGCTCATGTGCTTTGGATACCTCTTCATCATCTACGACCACACCTTGTTTGCGCTCGCGCTCGGTTTTCTCCTGCTTGGCCTCTCATCCGCCTTTACCGACGGCACCCAGCGCTCCTACATCGGCCGGCTCACCAGCCCTGAAATCCGCGGCGGCGCCTACGGCCTCTTCAACGCGGCCATTGGCATTGGCACCATGATAGCGGGTGCGCTCGGCGGTCTGCTCTGGCAGTACTACAGCTCCACCATCGCGCTCTCGGTTTCAATTTTGATTGTGCTTGGTGGTCTCGTCATTTTCTATCTCAACCGCGGGAGCGGCGACGTTTCCCCCGCCTGATGTCCTCTCCTCTTTTGGGAGCTTAGCTCCCAAGTCAGTTGCCGCATCCTTATGGGCTAATTCGTGCCTGCCCCGTAGTGAGCTTCGCTCTACTACTGGGGCGAATTAGCCCATAAGGAGAACTTATATTTTCTTTCGTTTCTCCCGCCACGCATCAATCTTGGCATGGTGGCCGGTGAGGAGAATTTTGGGCACGCGGAGCTTTTTTCCTT
>JAUSHG010000083.1 GCA_030648695.1 bacterium
TAAAGGGCTCCTCGCGGAGCGGCCCGTAAAATCTGACTTTGTCACCGACAATAAATCTCCGGATTTCCGCCTTCGCCCTATTCTTTCTCATTACAGAACTCTCGGAAGAAAGCTCCACACGGTAGTCGGCTCCGCCTACGGTAACAATAAGCGCGGTGGGAAGCGCTGTTCCCTCAATGTGTTTGAGTACTCCCTCATAATTCTTTGCGGCAAACGGATTTTTTGCCTGAAATACCACGACACTGCGGGCCGAGAGCGTATTTGTTACATAATCATAGACCCCGTCGGCGAGCACGATGGAGTCGCCTTTGCCCATTTTGCTCCACGGGATTTCCACGGAGCCTTTGCGCACGCTTGTGGTGCTCGCCGCACGCAATACAATCACCTTAAGCGGGGTCTGCAAAGAGTAGGTGCCGTCCGGATTTACCTCCAAGATCTTCCCCGAAAAGGTTTCGGACTCTTCCTGAAGCGACCAATCCTTGATGGTTGCCGCCTCAAGACCAAAAAAATCAGAGCCCACAATAAAGGAGCCCTCGGCATCCACATAGTCGCCGATTTTTATCTGCGCAACCTCTGCACGCCCACCGTAGCGCTTCGTGACCTTTGTTTTTGCATCCGTCTTCATGGTAAAGCGCATGGGGAGCGCCCCCCATTTCATGGAGAGATAAAACGTGGTTCCCGCCATCTGCTCCACACGTCCGCTTTTGATGGAAATGGTACCGTCGCGGTTGATGTGCACCTCCGGCGCTCCGGCGCCCACACTTTGCGGCTCATATTGGTTCACCTGTGCAGACGCTTGCATTGCGCCGAAAAACAGGAGAACTCCAAAAAGCAGTGCTACAAACTTCATAGTGAGAGTAGCGTATCGTAAACGGGAGCAAAAAGCAAAAAGATTCCAGCAGATTTTGTCATTCCCGCCTACCTGCCGCAGGCAGGCGCAGGTGGGAATCCAGAGAAAGCAGAAAATCCTGGATTCCCCTTTTCAGGGGAATGACAGAAAAAGCCCTTTATTCAAGAATTCTATTGTACTTCTGTAGGAAATGTCCGCTTAACTTTTGCACCGCATACCCCATAGCAATTCCCAACACTGCCCCTGCAAGAATATCCGAAGGATAGTGCACTCCGGCGGCAATGCGGGCAAGGCCGATAAGCAGGGCCCCCGCATAAAACCACCATCCCACTTTTCTATTATAGAGAAAGACAACTGTAGAGAGGGCAAAGAAAAACGCGGAGTGACCGGAGGGAAACGAGTAACTTGTTTCAAGGAGAAGCGCCGTTATTGGTCCGTCAACAAAGGGCCGCGGCCGGTGCACAAAAAGCCGGATAAGCTCAACGCTACCGCGGGCAAGAATTGCCGCGGCAGTACCTTCAATAACCAGCCGTAAGCGTCCCAAAGGCCCGTCCCCTTTTTGGATGGCGAACCAGAAAAAGAGAAGTACCAAAAGATAGGGAAAATCATGCGCGAAAAACACAATCAGTCCGTCAATAAACGGGCTCTGGCCTACAATGCCGTTAAAAGTTGAAACAAGTGTTATGTCCATTTTTCTTTGACTGTCATCCCCCGTATCAAGTACGGGGACAGGCTCTCGCGCAGGCGGGGATCCATGACTATTTCCAAGAAACTGGATTCCCGTTTTCACGGGAATGACAACGAGGCGTAGGTGCTATTTTATCATGCTCTTCAAAATATCCAGATTCTTCTTGTCCGGTCCCCTATCATCAAACCCCGGTGTCTCAATAATAAAGGAAAGGTGCTTCAGTTTGGGGTGATTCAAAATGCCTTTAAACACCTCCTTGCCCACAGCTCCCTCGCCGATATTCTGATGCCGGTCGGCAAGCGAACCGAAGGCATCTCTGCTGTCATTCAAATGGAATACTTCAAGGCGAGAAAGACCCACCGCCCTGTCAAACTCCTCGAGAAACTCCTGGAGCTTTTTCGGGCTTCGCAAATCATATCCGGCGGCATGCAGATGACAGGTATCTAGACAAACTTTTAACCTTTGACTATTAACATTTGACACAATGGAGGCGATTTCCTCGAGGGTTCTGCCGATTTTGCGGGTACCAGCGTTTTCTATAATAAAGAACGTGTTCTCCGGGGTCTTCTCAAGAATGTCTTTTATGTTTTTTATGAGCAGTTCGTACTTTGGGTGCTTAACATAGGCAGGCATGCTTTCTTTTTTTGATTCAAACAAACTGGGAACTTTCAACTTGGAACTTTTAACTTTCTCTGCGTCCTTAAAGGAGCCAAGGTGAATAATGCTTCCCTTCACTCCAAGCACGCTTGCAGCCGTAAGCTCGGCAATGAGAGTGGAAACCGATTGTGTGCCAATGTATCCGTCATCCGCGAGATTGATTAAATACGAAGCATGAAAATACGACGACAGCATGCCAAATGCCTTGGCACGCTTCTGAAATTCCTCTGCCTGCTCCTTGCTTGCCTGCGGTTTGCTCCACCCACGGGGAGAGCCGGAAAACATCTGCACTGATGTACCGCCAATGGCATGCACGCGCGAAAGCGCCTCTGCAAACCCGCCGGCGATGGACATGTGTGCGCCAAGTTTCATTCTCAAAGTATAGCAAACCTCCCAAAAACGGCTCCCCGACTATAGTCGGGGAGCCGTTTAGCCAAATCTGTCAACCTGTGAGGTTGACAGATTAGCGGATAAGCTCCAAAAACTTCATGGGGTCAACGGAGTAGCCGTTTACCCTAATAGAGAGATGCAGGTGCGGGAGGAGCGCATAGCCGCTATCGCCGGAGAAGCCGATCTGCTGTCCACGCTTCACCTTCTCCCCTTCTTTGACGAGCATATCCGAGAAGTGCAGATACAAACTCACCACACCTGCACCGTGGTCAATGGCCACCATCTTGCCGTAGACGATAAATTCGCGCGCGAGCGCCACCCGCCCTTCATTGATTGCAAACACCGGCGTCCCGCTTGCCGCTGTAAAATCAACGCCGCGGTGCGGAATATTGTAGGTGCCGGTTTTCCGTGAGTAGCCGAATACATCCGAAATGACATTCTGTGCAAGCGGCAGTATAAACGGCTCCTTCCAGTACACGGACCGTGAAGACACCAATCTAGAGAGTGCCAGATTCTCCTTCGTCATCTCGCTCACCAGATTTCTTTGTGCAGCGCTGGTGTTGCCGCCCAGTTTCTGCGGAATGCCAAGCGGCGCGGTATGTTTCGGACGTGGCAGAACGGTAAATGACTGCTCCACTTTCTCTCCATCAAAAAGATGAGCGACCAGCTTGTAGGTCTGCGGGCGGAGCGACAGGTCAGCCCCGAGAAAAGCAGTCGGCTCCCCCTTGTAGACAAACAGCGGCACGGCCTTTCCGCCGAAGGTGAACTTTTTGATATCGCGAATATCCACGCCCTCTATGGTGGCAAGCGCCGCCTCACCCTGCATGACCTGCGGGGGTGCGACTTCAATACTCGCTCCTGCGTGTGCAGAAACAGCGAGCGGAATTACATAGGATGCAATAACCCCGACAAGACAGAGAAATATGGCAATGGCGATGCTACGGCGAAACATAGAGGAACTCTAACACACTTTCCTTTTTAGGAAAAGCATGGTATACTACTAATGTTGGCTCGGTTCATTTAACTATTTTGGTATTTGCCGGCGGGTAACAATTCGTGTGTCAAAGCCGGCAGACACAGCTTCGTGTGAAGCTGTATACGTTTGAGAACACACTTGAACGTCAAGCGTCCCGACTTCTGCCCTGTTGGCGGAGGTCGTGGACGCTTTTTTTTGGCATACCGGGGACGTAGGAGTTTGGTCGAAAGAATCCCCTTACTCCCACCACCCCGCCTCGCGGACTCGGCACCCCTCCTTGGAAAGGAGGGGTGGGGAAAAACATTAAGAGCCGGAAGCGGTCTTGACGGAAAATTCAGAAGTCGTACGCGTATTTCCCTTCACGTCTGTGGATGAGACCACAACGTAATATCGGGTATCGGCCTGTAATCCGATGATGCGGACTTGATGCTTCTCGGTAAGCGTCGCGCCGACAACCACACTCGTGCTTGTCGCGCTCACGCTCATGGAACTTGTCGTGCCGTAGAACACCGATGAGTGTGCCGGTTCGTTTGTTTTCCAGCTGACAAGTACCGAGCTTGTAGCCGCAGTTGCGACCACGTTGCTTATGACCGGCGGCTTGCTGTCAGCAGTTTCCGCCTTGGTGGTAAAGAAGAATTCTGTTGATGTCCCTGTGTTGCCGAAAGCGTCACGGGCCTCAATCAAGGCATAGTACGTAGTGCTCGCGCTCAAGCCGGACAGTTTCAGGTCATGGAAGCGGACTAATTTCTCGCTCATGACGTTCCCGGTGCTCGCCTCTCCGATTACAACCGGAGAAACCGTGCTCCAGAAAACGCGGGTACTTGTCTTTTCGCCCGTGACGAAACGTAGTGTGGCGCTCGTGCCGTGTTGTTTGACGGTAATGAACTGAATGACCGGCGCACTGGTATCGGGTGTGGTGGTGCCGTTTTGTCCGTTTTGTTTCTTGCCGATGCCAAATGGCAGATGGCAGTCAGGCGACACGGACACCTCGTTCTTTTTCTTCCAACCCTTGGCAATCAAATGACCGACTGCCTTCAGACAGTTGCCATTGTCGGACTCCTCCGCCCGCTTGGCCTCCTTCTGTGCCGGATTGCCTGCCTGCTTGGCTTCCTTTCGCTCCCTGTGTGCTTCCTTGCGTTCATTCTGCCTTTCTTGTGTGTCATTTTTGGCAACAGCGGCAGAGGGCAGCAGTACGGAAAAAGCGAGTAGCGAAACAAGAACCATACGTGGAATGTAATTTTTCATATATTCATATGTAGTTAGCTGGTAAGTTAGAACCTATCTCAATAATAACCGCGATAACTAAAGATACTGGGACGCTTGGCTACTGCGGACGTTTCCGTTCGGCTGCGGCTTGCCGCTCGGACTCGGCATAGATGTCTATGCCTCATCCTCCGCGGCTTCGCCTCGCACGAA
>JAUSHG010000084.1 GCA_030648695.1 bacterium
AGCCGCGCCAATGCCGTCCTTTCTCTTCTGGAACTCAAAGGTCTTATCAAGGAATCTGTGGGTGAAATTCATCTGATTTAGTTTCACTCTGTTCATCTGTAATTTGAACAAAAATTTGCACAAAAATTCAACAACGTGTTATGGTGAGTGGCAATGACTGCTACAGTAGCAAAAAAATTACTGATTGTTGAATCGCCGTCAAAGGCGAAGACCATAGGGAAATATCTCGGAAGCGAGTACAGCGTCAAAGCATCTGTCGGGCACATACGCGACCTTCCCAAGAGCAACAAAAACGCCATTGATATTGAAGGCGGTTTTGTGCCGCATTATGAAGTCGTAAAAAAGAAGGAGGACGTGGTGGAGGACATTGCTTCTGCCGCAGGAAAAGCGAGCGAAATCATTCTCGCAACCGACCCCGACCGTGAGGGTGAGGCCATTGCGTGGCATCTCTCCGAACTCCTGGAGGAGAAGCTTGGAAAAAAGCATCCGCCCATCACGCGGGCGGTGTATCACGAAATTACTAAAGAGGCAGTAGAAGAAGCACTCACCCACACCCGCGAGATTGACCAGAATCTGCGCAAGGCGCAGGAGGCGCGCCGCGTACTGGACCGGCTCGTCGGCTACGACCTCTCGGGAGTCATCTGGAAAAAAATCCGCTACGGTCTTTCGGCCGGACGCGTGCAGTCCCCTGCCCTCCGGATTCTGGCCGAGCGCGAGCGCGAAATCAGCGCCTTCAAGCCGGAAACGTTTTTCGTCATTACTGCGGAAACCGAAACGAAACGAAAAGAGAAGCTACTCCTCACCTGCACCGAAGAGCCGAAAACCGAAGCGCAGGTAGAAAAAATCCTGACTACCGCACGGGAGGGCACGTGGAAAGTATTCTCCGTATCTGAAACCAAAGCCAAGCGTTCCCCCAAAGCTCCGTTTATTACTTCCACTCTCCAGCAGGCCGCCTCCACGCGCCTCGGTTTTTCCCCCGGCCGCACCATGTCAATCGCACAGAAGCTTTACGAAGGAGGATTCATCACCTACATGCGCACCGACTCCACCAACTTGGCAGAGTCCGCAAAGAAACAAATTGCCTCGGTGATTGAAAGAAAATTCGGAAAGGAAATGAATGCGCCGCGCGTATACAGCGGCAAGGTAAAAAATGCGCAGGAGGCGCATGAGGCCATCCGCCCGACCGATGTATCGCGCGAAAGCGCCGGCAGTACTCCGGAACAGAAAAAACTTTATGAGCTTATCTGGGGGCGCACGGTTGCTTCGCAGATGCCGGATGCTGAAATGCTGCGCACTAAAATCACTGCTGGAGTTTCGGATACAACCCCCCTCCGACTCAAGTCGGAGACCCCCTTTATTAAGGGGGAGACAACCCCCGCCCCGACTCAAAGTCGGGGCACCCCCTTTGTTAAGGGGGATTTCCCTGACTTCACTGCAAACGGAACGCGTCTGCTTTTCCCCGGCTGGCTGTTGGCTGACCCGGAGGCGCGCGGAGAGGATACGGAACTGCCGAAGGTTCTGCAGGACGAGCCACTTAAACTGATTGCTATCGGCTCGGAGGAAAAGCAGACACAGCCCCCGCCGCGCTACAGCGAAGCCGGACTCATCAAGGAGCTTGAAAAGCGCGGTATCGGCCGCCCTTCCACGTATGCCACGATTGTGGAAACGCTTCTTGGCCGAGGATATGTCACCAAGGAAAACCGTACCCTGTCGGTAACGGATACCGGCGGCGTCGTGAGTTTGTTTTTGGAAACACACTTCCCTTCCTATATTAGCGACACCTTCACCGCGGATATGGAAGACCAGCTGGACGATATTGCCATTGGCAAACGCGAATATACAAAAACACTGCGGGATTTTTATACGCCGTTTCGCAAGGACGTAAAATCAAAAGACAAGCTGGAAAAAGCCACGAACATGGGTGATGCTCCGGAATTCAAATGTCCGGTCTGCGGCGGCAAAGTGGTCTGGAAACTGGGACGCAGCGGCAAGTTTATCTCCTGTGCACGATTTCCGGACTGTACCGGAGCGCTCACTGCCGAAGGCAAGGTGATTGAAGCGCCGAAAGAAACCGGAGAAATGTGTCCGAAGTGCACGGAGGGCAAACTTGTTTTGCGCGAAGGAAAGTTCGGTAGTTTTATTGCCTGCTCGCGGTACCCGAAGTGCAAGTACATCAAGGAAGACCCCGCGGAGGTGGAGCGCCGGAAGACCGGCATTGCCTGCCCGACCTGCGCGAAAGAGGGGCGAACCGGAGGCGAGATGGTGGAGCGGCGCGGCCGTTTCGGCCCGTTCTGGAGCTGTGCCAACTATCCTGACTGCAAAAACACCACCAAAACCAAGCCCACCGGCAACCTCTGCCCTCTCTGCGGTTCGCTCTATATGCTCGGCACAAAAACCATTCCTGAACGTTGCAGTAGTCGCACCTGTCCAAACCACAGACCGGATAAAAAAGAGAAGTGACAGAATCAATCAGATTCTGTCATCCCCGCGCATGCGGGGATCCAGAGATTCTAGAAATCATACCAGGATTCCCGCCTCTGCGGGAATGACAGACAAGAAAAACAGCTCTCCGACTACAGTCGGAGAGCTGTTTTTCTTGTCCCCAGCTTCTCCCCATGCTGTACACACTTTCTGCTGTGAGCGACACCTTTCGCACGTATAGTTGCTTTGGACACAGAACTTCTACCCAATTTTGTGAATATTCCTGAACAATGAAAACCAAAGGATGCAGTAATGAATCCATTCAAGTTAAGTCCCGAGGAGCGGGACAAACGGATACTTCATGTAATCCGGGCAAGTCTCATGAAGCACAGAAGATTGCCGGGAACAGAGGAAGGACTGTGGAAAATAACCAATCTTTCCATTAAACCGTTTGAGCCGGAATCAACCTCTTCTCTGCTTCTTGTGGAGGTAGCCATCAAACTTCCCCCTAATAAAGTCCCTATTCAGTTTAAACTGGTAGTACACGGGGAAATATTCGGGCTCAATCCAATTCCACAATTAGAACAACGGCTCTCCGCTCAGTTCGCCTCAACACTGCAGGAAGGTGCCCATCAAAATACATGGCTCCACCGGTACTTTCTAAGGAAAACGGACCAGGAAGCAAACTACGAGGCGTGTGAATCCGTCATGGAAGTTGCACGAATTCCGCTTCCTCTTCCCGGAGCAACTCTCATTCAAACCGAGCAGCTGCATGTAGACACGAAATCCCTTTTCACATACTTCAAGGATATGGGGAATCGCGATACACTCAGTGCGGAGGACATGCATGTAGCCAAACTCATCAGCGACAAATTGCATGAGTTGCAATCACAGAGAGAGATTCCCGTATCGTTTCCCGACATGGACAAAATCTCCCTTGATACCCTAGACCGTGAAGCGCTCGATGAAGAATACGACACTGCGCTTATGACATGGCGGGCTCATTTCTGGAACTACCTGCGCCCCCGACCCCAAAGGAAGGGGCCGCATCCGGTGTTGACACCGGCATTGCGCCAGAAATTCAATGCCATAATGGACATGTTTGTGGACGGGTTTGCAGGGCGGGGTGACCGTCTCGTCATTATTCACGGCGACCTGTGGGCTCCGAACATTCTGCTCAAGCAGGAACATGAACGTATCACACAAGTGCAGTTCATTGACCGTCATCGGGGACCCTATTTCGACAGGCAATTTGACTTCGGGCGCCTGCTCTTTGACGGTCTTTACTGGTTTGACGGCACTCAAAATCCCGTCTATCTAAAATGGAATAAGTACTTGCTCACCATTCACAAAAAACTTACGGGCGATCCCGAGTTGGAGGAGGCGGTCTTCTTCGGTCTTCTGTCCCGCCTGTTTTCAAAACTGCACCCTGAATCTTCCCGCGATTTTAATCCGGAACGGATTCTGCGTCTCTGTAATGTGCTTTTTATAATGGCAGATCGGGGACGATACGAAGTAATTGTATAAGCATCTAGCTGACAACTCCTCCGTTCCGCAAGGTACGGAGGACTTTTTTTACCAGAGAAAATATGCTATAGTTGCCCGCACACGGGCTCCAACCTTCATGACTCACACCTCAGAAGAAGTGAGACATCTTATTGAACTAGCCCATATTTCCTCTCCAGAATACCGGGCGCTTGTTGAACAAGCGTGGTTTTTTGCGTGGCGTGCTTACGGAAACAAGCAGAAGGCGGGCATTTTTCTCCGTGAGCATGCTTTTGAGACCGCAAAAATAGTTGCCGCCCTTGACCTCGGTCCGACTACCATCACCGCAGCGCTTTTGCACAGCGTGCTTCTGCACACTGACGTTCCGGAAGACGCAATACGGGAAAAATTCGGTGAACGTACTCTTTCCCGTCTGCAGGCGCTCAAAGCCGTTTCTGTTGTGCAATACAAAGATGACCGCGCCCACGCGGAAAGCATGCTCTCCTTTTTCATTGCGGCTTCCGAAGACCTGCGGGTGCTTATCATCAAAATTACGGAACGACTTGCCCGCATGCGAAAGACAAAAGTGTTTCCGAGAAACATCAGCGATCGGGTGCTCAAGGAGACCATGACCATCTATGTGCCTCTGGCTCACCGTCTGAATCTCTGGCCCATTGCCCGTGAACTGGAGGACCGGTGCTTCAAGCTATCCAATCCGGATGCCTACCGTTTTATCACCCGCGAAATCACGGCGCGGGAAAAACGCAGCGAAAAAGCTCTCTCTCTTCTCAAGAAGGAATTTCTCTCGTTACTCAAAAAAGCCGGAATCAAGGAGGCAACTACGGAAACCCGCATCAAAAGCGCGTGGAGCACCTTCCAGAAGCTCAAGCAGAAGGGTGCAACCACCGAACTTTTTGACATGAAGGCCGTGCGCATTATTCTCCAGACCGAAGAGGAATGCTATCGGGCGCTTGATGTCATTCATCGCAAATTCAAGCCCATTCCCGGCCGCGTCAAGGATTATATTGCCTATCCGAAAGTGAACGGGTATCAGAGCTTGCACACCACGGTCGTACTTGCGGACGAAAGCCGTGCGGAAATCCAGATTAGAACCAAACGCATGCACGAGTTTGCGCAGTTCGGCGTGGCGGCGCATGAGAACTACAAGCACCACAATCAGGCGCTTCTCACGAAGCAAATTCGGCGCTTTTTTCCTCCTCCGGAAACAAGCTCTCTGCCGCCGGTTCCCGAAGCGCGTCTGCGAAAGGTGCCGTCATTTATCCGCGAGCTCGTTGACGTGCGGGCCTACATTAGCGACCCGTTTAACGAAGGGAACAAGGGGCGCGCTGATTTCTGGCATGAGCGCATGTTCATCTTTGACGAGCATGATGCGGTTATAGAGCTCCCCCTCCGTGCAACCGTGCTTGATTTTGCGTTTGCCGCAAGCCCGTCGCGAGCCGCGCGCCTGTCGGGAGCGAAAGTGAACGGAAAGCCAGCGCTGGTTGAAACCGAACTGAAAAACGGGGACACGGTGAAGCTTGCCACCAGCAAATCCGCCAGGCCGCACAAGAGCTGGCTTTCTGCCGCACGAACCGAGCTTGCCAAAGCACAAATCAAGGCCGCGCTTGAATAACTGTGCCGAAACGTTAATGTAGGATACTCTAGACTATATATGTCCACTGCCGAGGAAATAATTAAATACATGAAGAACCCGACCGTTGCCGACATGGCACTTGTCGGAAAGGCGTTTGATTTTGCCTCGCGCTCGCACAGAGAGCACAAGCGCTACTCCGGAGAGCCGTACTTCACGCACCTCTTTGAAACCGCAAAGATTCTGGCTGAACTCGGAACCGGCGCCGCGGCAATCGCCGCAGGATTCCTTCATGATGCCATAGAGGATGTCGGGGTCTCTGCGGAAACCATTGACAAGGAATTCGGGGCGGAAGTGCGCATGCTCGTTGAAGGTGTCACCAAATTGGGGCATTTCCGATACCGGGGCGTTGACCGCTATTCAGAGAGTTTGCGCCGCCTCTTTGTTGCCAGCTCAAAAGATGTCCGCGTACTTATCATCAAGCTCGCAGACCGTCTGCACAACATGCGCACGCTCGCGCATGTGCCTGTGGAGAAACAAAAACGCATTGCCACGGAAACCCTTGAAATTTACGCGCCGATTGCCTACCGCCTTGGCATTCGCAAAATAAACCGCGAACTGGAGGAGCTTGCGTTCCCGTTCGCCTGTCCGGAAGAGTATGAAAAGGTGAAGCACCTTGCCAAAGAAAAAAGCGCGGACCTGGAGCGGCGGCTGGAGAAATTCCACAAATCGCTCCTCAAGGGTCTGACCCGACACGGACTGACACAATTCGCCACCAACCATCGCATCAAGGGCCTGTACAGCTTGTTTATGAAGCTCAAAAACAAGGAGTGGGATTTAGCGAAGGTCTTTGACGTCCTCGCCATCAGAATCATCGTTCCTACGGT
>JAUSHG010000001.1 GCA_030648695.1 bacterium
CTTGTGCGGGTTTTGGTGTTTGGTCCAACCGAGTTTCTGGGAAATGTAGGACACATGCGTATCAACGCCTATGGCGTCCTTCCCTACTTCAGAGAGAAACACATTGGCGGTTTTGCGGCCAACGCCGGGAAGCGAGATAAGCAGGTCGCAGTCGTGAGGGGGCGTGCTACCGAATCGTTCCACCAGCCCTTTTGCACAACCGATAACGCTTTTCGTTTTATTCCGTGAAAAATTAACGGGTCGGATAAGCGCATACACCCCTGCTGGGTTAGCCGCGGCTAACGCTACAGGGGTCATATATACGGCAAACAACTTTTCCGCCACCTTTATCGTCGTTTCATCCCGCGTCCGCGCCGACATGATGATGGAAATAAGTATCTGCCACTCTTCTTTCCACTCTTCAGCCGCCAGCCGCATCCCTTTCACGTCTTTCTGAAGAAGTTTCAGCTGTTTAATTGCTGTTTTCGTATCCATATTCATAACAACATTCTCATCCGCCTAAGGCGGATGAGAATGTTGGGGAATCTATTCTTGGAAGGAGGTCTGCAGCTTCTTTTCCCGCTTGGCGCGCTCCAGTGCAAGCTCAATCAGCCGGTCAATGAGTTCGGCGTATGAAATACCGGAGGCCGCCCACATCTTCGGATACATGCTGATTTTGGTAAACCCCGGAATAGTATTGATTTCATTGACTATCACCTGCCCGTCTTTGGTAACAAAGGTATCCACCCGCGACATTCCCTCGCATTCAAGTACCTTAAAGGCCGCGAGAGCGGTTTCCTGCACCTTTTTAACCATCTGCGGAGATAATTTGGCCGGAATTTCACACACAGCACCATTTTCGTCTATATATTTGGCTTCGTATGAGTAAAATTCATGATTTGGCTTGATTTCCCCTGGCACAGAAGCAATCGGATTCTCATTCCCCAGCACTGCCACCTCAATCTCCCTCCCCTCTATCGCCTCTTCTATAAGAATCTTGCTGTCGTATTTAAAGGCATCAGCTACTGCGGCTGCAAAATCCCCCTCTTTCTTCACTTTCTGCACCCCAACAGAAGAGCCGGCATTCGCGGGCTTTACGAAAAGAGGAGAACTGAGCGCTTTTTGCACCTTTGCAAAGGTAATCTTCCCTTTTTCCTCTGCGCGCACTGTCAGAAACTTGGCTACCGGAATACCTGCCGCCTGTAAAAGCCGCTTCTGCACATCTTTGTCCATACCGATAGCAGAACCAAGCACACCCGGCCCTACGAAAGGAACATCCAAGAGCTTCAAAAGCCCCTGCATGGTCCCGTCCTCCCCAAGAGGCCCGTGCAATACCGGAAAAACTACATCTAATGCCTCGGTTTCCCCGCTTTTGAGCACGATCAGGCCACTCTTCTCTCCGGTAGTAAGCCCCACCTCCTGCGCGGCGCGTTTGTTTAAGGCGATAAGCTTTGGATTTTCGCTGTTCAGCAGATACTCTGCCCCACTGCTCTTGTGCCACTTCCCTTCTTTATCAATGCCGATAAGCACCGGCTCGTATTTTTCCGTATCAAGTGCGGCAACCACATTCTTTGCGGACTGCAAAGACACCTCGTGCTCGGTAGATTTCCCGCCAAATATGACTCCGACCCTAATTTTCTTCTTTTTTTCAGCCATATACGCTTATTGTTCTTTTTTAATGCCCTCAATCCGCTCTACGTTAAATCTAGAACCATCAAACGTAACAATAAGATACCCGCAGTTTGCAAAAGAGCCGCGGGGGAGTGTTCTATACGGAAAAATGCCCAATTTCATGAGGAAATGGCGGATACACCCGCCATGCGTCGCGACCAACACCGTTTCTTTCGCATGTCTGCCCCCGATGCGCCCTAATTCATGTATAAACCTCTCTGCAATACTCAAATCACTCTCTACGCACCCCTCAACCTGAAAACGCCACCGCTCCTCTTCCGGAAGCGAGAGTCGCAGTGATTCTTCACCTACTTTGAGATATTCCTGCACCGGCATACCTTCAAACCGGTCAAAATTCCGCTCACGAAGCTGTTCTGAAGTATGCAGAGGAATGTCCCGCTTCCCCAAAATTATTTTGGCGGTCATAACAGCGCGCTGAGAATCAGATGAGTATACGGCGTCAAAATCAATCTCTGAAAGAATTCCTGACAATTCCTTCGCCTGCTCCAATCCCTTTTCAGTCAACGGAGAGTCCTTATGTCCCATTACAATTGCATCCCTGTTCCACTCGGTTTCACCATGCCGGACAATATAGAACGTGCACAAATTATTTTTCATATGAAACTATTTTCGGGGCGCCGAGAATCTAACTGCTCGCTTCGCTCATTTCGGGGTGCCGGGATTCGAACCCGGAGTCACCTGTTCCCAAAACAGGCATGTTACCGTTACACCACACCCCGACAAATTTTATTGCTACCGCCTGCCCCGTAGCGAACCGAATCTTTGAGGTTCTGCTACTGGGGTTACACCACGCCCCGTTTGCCAAGATTTTTCCGGCCCCAAGTTTGCCAACAATATAGGCCATGGGACAAACTGAGAGATGGACCTATATTAGCTCCTCGGCTCGGAAATGAAAACTCCGGCAGTTTTTATTTCGCTCGCTCTACGTCGCTAATAGCACAGAAATATGTATTTAAAAAATATAAAGGACACGATTTATTTTTATAAAAGACACCATATATATGTCCTTTATGATGTACTTTATTATTTAAAAATATTTATAAAGGACACATGTCCTTTATAAAGTCCTTATTTTAAGCTATAAAATCAAGTCCTCTAATAACTCCACCTTCACCTGCTTATTTCTCTCATCAATCAGCACAGTGGCCACATCAAACTGCCAAGGTGTTTCATCAGAAACATGTTTCTTCAAAAGATAGGTTTGCACTATACGGCCTAGACGTTTAAGTTTATCGCTATGCACATGGTCCTCGGGCCTAAACACATCATGTGTTTCAACTGAAACACTCTCTGGCACGCGCCGCCTTTTCATTGCCTTCACCTCAACAAAGTGAATCTTCCCTCCCTGTTCTGCCACTATATCCAATTCGCCCCATTTGCGGCTGAAGTTTCTATCTAAGATTGCATACCCGCGTTTCATCAGAAACCTCACCACCAGTTCCTCTCCCAGAGGTCCAATATTTTTTCGGCGATTCATACATGCTTGCTCCATAGCTCCACTCTTGTGAGTACTGCGGAGTTTCGGATGAAACAAAATGTCTTCTAGACCAATATTTTCTTTTCCAAAATTTCGCGCGTGAATTCATCCAAATTTTTCATGTGTAACATTTCATCTGCAGTAAGCCACTTGAAATCTGTATGTTCCTCATCCAAGATGACTTCTCCCGTTGCATCTGAAACAAAAGTCAGGCGCACAATATGCTTCTCCTTCTCCGGACGAATAATATCCTGTGCATATAGAAATCTTGGAATACCTACAACTTTCAAGGAAGTTTCTTCAGAAACCTCGCGCTGCAAATTCTCCACAAGCGAAGTACCTGGAATAATTCTCCCGCCCGGAATATCCCAGTTATTTTTGATATCCGGATACCTCTCCGAAGACCGTTCTAAAAGCAGAAATCTGTTTTCCTGATTCTTAAGAAACACTTTTACCCCGACCTGTAAGAAGATTGACATGTAGATATAATATATGTCCTTATATAATTCGTTTCACGTGAAACTCTCTACAAAGAGATAACGGACAGATTTGAGTTCTGTCTTTTACTCTAGTGGCTCAATACAGCCGCATAACATAGATTTCAGCTGAAACAACCGGGAGTCGCTCCTGTGTCCTTTATACACATGTCCCCGTACTTATCCCCAGGTTCTTTGTCAAGAGAATATTGTCCTTTAGAGGTCTTTTTGTCGGTGCGGGTAGGGAGAATCGAACTCCCGCCAGTTGATTGGCAACCAACTGTTCTACCATTAAACCATACCCGCGTTCAGCGATTCTATGATAACAAAATCGCCACAATCTCTCCAATGCGCCCGGCAGGACTCGAACCTGCAACCCCTTGGTTCGAAGCCAAGTACTCTATCCTTTGAGCTACGGGCGCAGAATTACCATCATCGCATAATTTCATTAGAATAGGCAATTAACAGTTTCTGCCAAAATTTCATCTTCAACAAATACCGAGTGCCCGACAAACTAAATCTCAAACAGCCCTTATAGTTAGGCCTCTTTTTGAATCCGGTACTACTAGGTTTATAAACTGTTTTTCGGAAATTGGTTAGGGGTATATCAGCAATCTCAGACCAAAATTTCTCGCAATTTTCATGGGCATAAAGTTTGTGTAGATATAGTTGACATCTAATCTGCGTCATGGATATACCGAGATATCGGAAACACCATTTAACCATGAATCTCGTCATTTCCGCGTCAGAATTAGTGAAGTGGAAACTAGTATCCCGCTTTGACCCCTCTGCCCAATATAGAGCGACACCGGAACAAAACAGGGAATCGTCTTTAAACTGTGCAAATTCTTTTTTAGCAGCATCAAATTGCTGCCTTTCTCTGATCAAGCGATTTCTTCTGTTTGTGGCTGCCACTTTAATACGACCTCTGGAAATATTGGAATCCATGCGTTTCCTTAAAGTAGTTCTTTCTTCTTCCGTAAGTGGTAAATCTTTGAGCCAAATTGATAACGAACTTTTTGATACGGGGAGAACAGCTAAAATATCTCGGTAACTTAAACCCTTACGACGTAACTCCAAAGCATGTTTTTTCTCCTGTACCAATGCAAGCATGATATATGTAACTATTATATATGGTTCATTATATATTATTTCACTACTGGAGTATAATTATTTATCCACATATGAACCAGAAATTTTCCGTTCCGGAATCAGTGGCAAATGTAGCTAAAACCCTTGAAACAGGAGGGTTTGAGGCGTACCTTATCGGCGGCTGTGTACGTGACTTACTGCTTGGCCGCACTCCCAAGGACTGGGACATCACCTCCAACGCCACACCTCCCGAAATCACTGCATTGTTTCCAAAAACCTTCTATGAAAACGAGTACGGGACCGTGGGAGTGGTGACCGAAGGCATAGAGGACGAAACACTAAAGGTGGTTGAGGTAACACCGTACCGGCTGGAGGGCGGATATTCAGATAAACGCCGGCCGGACAAGGTCTCGTGGAGCACAAATCTGGAAGATGACCTCAAACGGCGGGATTTCACCATCAATGCCATTGCCCTTCGGCTCGGGAAGGAAACACGGGGAAACTATGAGGGTACGCTCGTAGACCTCTATGAGGGGCAGATAGACCTTGCAAAGAAGACCCTGCGCACGGTAGGAGAGCCCACGGCGCGTTTTTCCGAAGACGCCCTGCGGATGCTTCGCGCCATACGCATTGCCGTGGAGCTTGATTTCACGATTGACCCCGAAACACAAAAAGCCATTGTGGAGAATGCCGAACACCTTAAAGAGATAGCGCCCGAACGCATACGGGAGGAGTTTATCCGGATTCTCATGTCGGAAAAGCCCGATTATGGTCTTATCTTAAGCCATAAATTGGGAGTATTGCGCTTCATGGCACCTGAACTGGAAGAGGGAATCGGGGTGGACCAAAACAAAGCGCATTCCTATGACGTGTTTGAGCATTGTATCCGGACATTAGCGCACGCGGCAAAGAAAAAGTTTGATTTGGAAACCCGTTTGGCGGCTCTGTTCCATGATATCGGCAAAATTCCCACTCGGCGGTTTTCCGATGAAAAGCATGACTGGACCTTTCACGGTCATGATGTCGTGGGTGCAAAAATTACCGCTAAAATTCTCGCCCGGCTGGGATTTCCCAAAAAAACCATTGAGGTGGTCACCAAGCTCGTGCGCTGGCACATGTTTTTCTCCGATACCGAGCAGATTACACATTCGGCGGTGCGCCGGATTGTCGGAAATGTGGGAACGGAGCACATCTGGCAGCTCATGAATGTGCGTCTGGCGGACCGGATAGGCACCGGACGGCCCAAAGAGAGCCCTTACCGCCTGCGCAAATACCATTCAATGGTTGATGAGGTCATGCGCGACCCTCTTTCGGTTTCAATGCTTAAAATCAATGGTGCAAAAATCATGGAAGTAGCCGGAATCTCTCCCGGACCTGCAATAGGCCTGATTTTGCATGCACTTCTTGAAGAAGTGCTTGACGAACCGGCAAAAAACACCGAAGAGTACCTGCAGTCCCGCGCCAAAGAACTGGCCGCGCTTCCTGAAAAAGCGCTTTTGGATCTGGGTGAAAAGGGAAAGCAGACCAAGGTGAAAGAAGAAGAAAAACACATTCGCGAAATACGCAAGAAACACTGGGTAGAGTAGAGATAAGTTGGTAAGTTTTAAGTTGATAAGTTCAAAGTTAGAAG
>JAUSHG010000026.1 GCA_030648695.1 bacterium
CAAATATGCAACATATCCTCCGGCTGGAGAAGGTCGGAAGGGTTTGGCTGTTCGCCAATTAAAATGTTACGTGAGCTGGGTAAACGGAATGTGAGCCCAGCAAGAGTCCTTCTACGAGGGTGGAAATGTTAGGAGCATTTCTCAAAAACAACAGAAGGAACAAAATTAAACTGACTCATAACGGTGAAGTCCCAATGCCTTTCATGATAAAATGAATGGTAATGGATAATATCGTGGGAAGATTACAATCTATATTTTCCTCGCATCAAATTGATGTGATTATCGGGTCATTGCTAGGAGATGCGCGGCTTGAATGCCGGTCAATTGGAGTTCGCTCTCCAATTACGGCGCGCTTGCGAGTGCATCATGGAGCAAAGCAAAAAGAATATGTTTTATGGAAGCACAAAATCCTCAAGAATATTGTATCGCGAGAACCTCAAGAGATTTCGTGGGATAATTCCAGAAGGAATCTCCATGAAGTTTCTTGGTATTTCCATACAAAAAGTCTTGAAGTATTAGGATTTCTTTATCATTACTTCTACAAAAATAAGATAAAGATATTACCTCGAAACATATTTGATGTTCTTAATGAACAGATGCTTGCTGTGTGGTTTATGGACGATGGTTCTCATAACGGAAAGAATCTTACATTGAATACCCATAGTTTCTCAAAAGACGATCAAGAAAGAATACAGACATTCTTAAGGGAGAAACTTGGAGTAAAAAGTACTGTCGTCAAAGACAGACATCAATGGAAGATTTCTATAGGCGTACATGATTATGAGAATTTTATTTCAATCATAAAACCATTTGTTATTCCAGCAATGAACTATAAAATTGTATATCCCCGTAACGACTTGTCCGCCTAAGGCGGACAGAGCCCGCGACTTTGGTCGGGGCTAACACGTCAGTTCCGGAATTGGAGATTCTGGAAAAGGTATAGTCTAATCCACAAGTAATTGTGAGCAATAAAAAATTGTCAGACCGTTGTAAAACAGGTTGGTCTCCTATCTGCTGCAGGCGTTGATTCTTGAGGAGATTCTTTGATAGTACGAGAGGACCTCAAAGAACGAATCTCTGGTGTACCTGCTGTTCTGCCAAGAGCATCGCAGGGTAGCTAAATTCGGAACGGATAACCGCTGAAAGCATCTAAGCGGGAAGCCGACTCCAAGATGAGGAATCGAGCTGGGCTTCATTCAGGCGAGTAATAAGAAAATTCGGAGGTTTTCGATTGCAGGCGAGGACTTGGAGCGAGAAAAAAATGTGAGACGTACAAAAGTACGATGAAGATTTTTTCGAGTGAAAGTCAAGCGTGCGGCGAAAAGTCCGGATTTTACATTAGTCGAATGAATGAAGCCCGGCACAGGCCCGTCGGAGATGACGACGTTGATAGGCGCTAGGTGTACACACCGTAAGGTGTTGAGCCGAGGCGTACTAATCGGCCGAATCTTGTTGGGAAACGTATAACCACCGTCGTGCCTCAGTGCATTTGGAAATCCGAATGCAACGAGGCGCGACGGACATTAATCCTGCTCCATGGAATTTGATTCCATGGTATCTTGAAAACGTAAATTTGCGGGGCATCTCGTGACGAGGCCTCGCCACTGCCGGATGAGGAGTGAACGTAGTTCGCGTTATCCGGCACGATTTAGGTCCGGGGTAGCTCAATAGCAGAGCATCACCGCAATATGGTGAAGGTTAGAGGTGCGAATCCTCTCCCCGGTGCCAATTTGCTCTTTGAAAGTATTTGGGAGCAGACATCCGCTGGCAACGCGGATTCAATTCCTCCCACGGACAGACGAAGCAATTACTTCGTCTGTCCGGCCCGCTTGGCTTCCGGTGGAAGAGTACGATGGTTGAAGAAATCTTTGCGGGTTTCTTTTTCTTCCACGGAAGCCAATACTTTTTTGAAAATTTTGTTCTGGTGATTCATCGCAGGGGTCACACCCGATCTCTTTCCGAACTCGGAAGTTAAGCCCTGTTGAGGCGATGGTACCGCTTAACTGCGGGAGAGTAGCTAGTCGCCAGAACAAAGCATTCAATCATATTTGATGATAGTTCTCCTGTTTTTTCCTTGAAGTAGAGTAGTCCCGACGCTTCGGTCGGGATCCGCGATTTCCGTAAACGGAAGTCGGGACTAGTCGCCAGAACAAAGTGTTCAATCATCAAAAAATCGGCCGTGTGCCGGTTTTTTTTGATATCTGTTTTCCGGTTCCCAAGTACTATATACTGTTCTGTATGATTTCATGGGGGAGACAACGACAACTGGTTTTTGTAGGTAGCATCGGGCTTGCGATAGCCCTGGCGGTAGGTATTCCGGCCTTTTTGAGCAGGGAGGGTTCGAAGTGTGACAACAAGGTGAAGGACGGAAATGAGCGCGGAGTGGACTGCGGCGGCTCCTGTCGCTTCGTCTGTGCTTCGGATGTCGCTCTACCGGTGCTCCAGTTTGTGCGCCTTGTCCCTCTGGAGCGTGGACTTATCGGCGCAGTCGCCTATAGTGAGAACCGCAACACGGATGCCGGAGTGCGGAAAGCCGCCTATCTGTTCAAGTTTTACGATGATGCCCAGCTTTTGGTTATGGAGCGCCGCGGGACAGCGTATATCCCGCCGGGCAAAGCATTCGCCGTGTTTGAAGGTCGTATTCCGGTGGGGAGCCGAACGCCCACCCGGGCGGTGTTTGAATGGAGCGGCCCGCTTCGGTTTGAGAAGCTGTCTCCGGAACCTGCGCTTGCAATACGCAATGAATTGTTTGAGGCAGGAGAGATTTCGCGTCTTACCGCAGAACTCCGGAATGACACGCTTGCTTCCTTTGAGGGAATCAAGGTAACGGCTCTGCTGTTTGACGAAACCGGCAATGTGTTTGCAGCCGGAAGCAAATATGTCCCGGAGCTGTCAGCCAAAAAAGAAGCCCCGCTTTCCTTTACGTGGCCTGCAGTGCTCCCGTTTCCCGCTCGCATTGAGATGTTGTATACGGTCTCAGGGCAGTAGGTTTTGAAATGAGTTTTGGCATGAATACCACCCGCAACAATCCGGAAACGCCGTCCCGTCTCCGTGCCATTGATTGGCCTCTTTTTTTCTCTACACTTCCTATTTTGGCTCTGGGGCTGGTTACCATGTACTCCTTTACGGGGCGTAGCGAATTTTTCGGGAAGCAACTGGTGTGGATTGCGGTTTCTTTCGCGCTGTTTTTCATCGGCAGTTTCATTGACTGGAGGTTTTTGCGGCGCAGTGATGTGCTTTTCGTGCTTTTTCTCGCCGGCTCCGCCGCTCTGATACTCCTTTTTATTTCCGGCAAGACCGTGCGCGGAGCGCAGAGCTGGTTTGATTTCGGGCCTGTGAGCATTCAGCCGGTGGAGCCAATCAAGCTTCTCCTCATTCTCATTCTCGCCAAATATTTCTCGCGGCGGCACATAGAAATCGCCCACATCCGGCATATTCTGATATCGGCCGTATATGCCGGCATCCTTTTCTTGCTGGTCCTGCTTCAGCCCGACTTCGGCGGGGCCATTGTTATTTTTTGCATCTGGCTTGGCATGGTTCTGCTCTCCGGCATCTCCAAGAAGCATCTCCTCGCCGTTTTTCTTATCGGCCTGACATCTTTTATGTTTCTCTGGACGTTTGTGTTCAAGGAGTATCAGAAACAGCGTCTGATTACCTTTATTCACCCGCTGACGGACGTGAGGGGCTCGGGTTACAACGCCTACCAGTCCATGATTGCGGTCGGTTCCGGAGGGCTCTTCGGCAAGGGGGTGGGGCTCGGAAGCCAGTCGCGGCTCAAGTTCCTGCCCGAGTATGAAACCGATTTCATGTTTGCCGCATTCGCCGAAGAATGGGGATTTGTCGGAGTCGTCGTGCTGTTTGGATGTTATGCGCTGTTGTTCTGGCGGATTCTGCACAATGCGCTTCACGGCCGCTCAAACTTTGAAATTCTCTACGGCTTGGGGCTCGCCATTTTCATCATGAGCCATTTCGTGATTCACGTCGGCATGAATCTGGGGCTGCTGCCGGTTACGGGCATTACGATTCCGTTCATGAGTTACGGAGGCACCCATTTGGCCACGCTCTACATGGGACTCGGGATTCTCATGGGACAGCGGGCGTACTCGCGCGCGGCTCATAAAGAGACGACACAGAATGAGTTCCTAAGCATTACGCAGTAGCGTAGAGCGCCCGTGTAAGAGGAAGCGTTATCTTTTCAAAGCGGTATTTCTCCGAGATTTTTTTGTGCAATGCAGATGAGAACCGCTCGGCCTCCTCTGTGTGATTAAGCAGCCATAGAATTGCCTCGGCCAGCTTTTTGGCATTTTTCGGCGGCACCAGCAGTCCTTCCTCTCCATTCCGAATGATGTCTGGAATGCCGCCCACCGCCGTAGCCACTACCGGGACTTTCGCGGCGCCCGAGTCCAGAATGGAGAAGGGAAGTCCTTCTTTAAGTGAAGGGAGTACAAACATATCGAAACCGGAAATAAGTTCTGCCGCATCCTGCCTGAATCCTAAGAAATGCACACGGGGGGCAAGATTGAGGGTTTGAGCATAGGTCTCGAGCGCAGTTTTTTCCTCTCCGTCTCCAATAATGCAGAGGACGCAATGTGCGGGAAGAAAGGAGAATGCTTCAATCAGAGACGCAATTCCCTTATTTCTATGCAGTTCTGCAACTACCCCGATTATTGTCTGTTCAGGAGCAATTCCAAATTGTTTGAGCATATTTCTCGCCTGCTCTCGCGAGAAAGAAGGCAGGTGTCGTATGCCGTTTGGAATAAGGACTATTTTGTTTTTGACCGCAGGCCAGAAACTCGTTGCACGCCTGTCGTGCTCTGATAGAACAATTGTTTTGTGGGAAAGCAAAACCGAGATATATGAAAAAATACGTATCACAAATTTGGAGAGCGGATTTAGCTCCTCTAATAACGTCCAACACTGGACAGTAAATATGATAAGCGTTGTTCCACTCAGGCGGGCCGCCAATGCCCCTAATCCAGCGGCTTTTGAGCTGTTCAAGTG
>JAUSHG010000012.1 GCA_030648695.1 bacterium
CTCGGTTGGACCAAACACACAAACCCGCACAAAATTGAAGCCGATTTACTCAAATTGTTTCCGCAAAAATACTGGCGCAACCTAAACTCTACCCTTGTCCGCTTCGGCAAAACCCACATGAGCCGCCGCAAAAAAGACGAACTTCTCTCCGCAATCTCCAAAATCTAACCACTTCTGTCTCGCATCTATCCTCCCGCTCCTCTATCCTTTGTGAAGATTTTCGCGGTTTCGAAAAGCTTCACTTTAAGAACCCACGGTTCTCAACGCTTGCTTCGCGCTGCTCTCCTCCACGGAAAAACTACAGTTTTCCCGGCCCCTTTCGCAATCTCTGCTCTCGCAGAGATGTAAAGAGGGGCGGAGGGGTAGAAAAACAGGGTGCAGGATGAACCGGAATTACACCAGTTCTATTTCTTTTTTGAATACGTGGGCGATTCTGCTTAATGTACCGAGGGAAAAACTGTGCTCCCCGCTCTCAATACGGGCAATAACTGACTGGGGCATCTGTGCTTTTGCCGCCATCGCTTTTTGCGTCAGCTTTTTTGCAATCCGCAGTCCCCGAATCTGGCGCACCAAGTTAAGCCGCGCGATTTCTTCATGGTACGCTTGCTGATATTCTTTAGATTGGTTTTTTAACTTGCCAAATACTTCATCGTGGGTGTGGAAGATAAGACCCTTTTTCTTCAATTCTTTTAAATGTTTTTTAATATCTTTCATGCATTTGTAATTAGCTTATAAATCTGTTCGGCATATTCTATTTCTCTTCGGGGCGTTTTCGCGCTCTTTTTCCTAAATGCACGAATGAAGTAGATAATCTGCCCGTGGATAAAAAATGTAACCCGATACTCCTTTACGATTAACTCTTTTATCTGGCCACGGAGTGTCTTGATTCGCGGCGAGTGCAAATCTCCGCCTAGCATCACCTGTACAGTGGCGTCTATCTTTGACCGGTCTTTGGGTGGCAATTCGCGCAGGAATTCAATTACGGGGTCATACAGGACCAGTTGGTATTTATTTTCCATAAAACTATTTTACGCTTCTTGTGAGAATCTACCAACGAGTATAGCAAAATCGCTATACTCTGTCAACCGCACCCTGTGGATTGTAAAATGGGTTGCTTGAAGAGGTTGCAAAAATCTAATTCCAGTTCTCCTCTTCTATGCCCTCGCTCCTCTTTACTTGGGTAAAGAGGAGCGAGGAATAACTGGAGACGTTATGGAGTAAGCAGTTCGCATTTCTCCCAAAGCGTCTGGAGCATGAGCTTTACAGTCGCCGCAATACTCTTGTCCTCTATAAGTATGCCAATGAGGGTATCAAAAGAGATGAATACCACGGCATTTTCAAAAACCAGAGTATCCGTGGCGATGTTTGCACCTTTGGGAAGAAAGCGAATATCGCTTGATGCGAAGCGGTGCGGTTCAGCGGCGACTTGTCGGCCCCGCTTGTTATTCTCAAAGATATCGTAAATCTTTCCGTTTTGGCGGTCCAACAAGCGAAAGAAATGCTGTATATCCTCCTGGCTGAACACCTCATAAAATTTCTCAGGAGAAAAAAGAGCCCAGATTTCTTTTGAACGGAAAGCACGTTCATAGAGAGTATAAATTCCAGCTCTATTATCGTAGAAAGCAATTTTGGGCTGGATATGCTGTTGCTCGTATAATTTCTTTAATCCTCCAAAGGAAACATCAAGCGCGCGCCGCATTATCTCAATTCGTTCTTTCAGCTTTTCCGGATCTTTCGGTTTGTAATACAATTTTTTGCCGCGCGGAATTGATTCCAGAAATTCTTTCTGCAACAGCTCCTCAACTATTAAATATGCAGTTGGCCGTTTAAGGCCGGACTTTTTTGCCAGGTCTGCAATTGAAACCGAGCCAAGTGATAACGAAGCCAGATACAGTGCGGTCTCTTTTGGGCGCAATCCAAACTGTGTCAACATTTGCTCAGTACTATTCATGGGCATAGTATAGACGGTATGTCTATTTTGTCAATAATTCTGACAAAATACGATATCTTCTTTGACCTCCTTCTGGGAATATGGTCTTCTGATTGGAGTAATCTTTAAAAAGAAAGGTAACGCATGTTTCTTGATGATAAATGTACCAAACCAACAAAAATTAAAGCAGGAGACCTTGTCCTCTTTGATGAAGATGGCACACTTGCTATCGCCCGAGAGGAATTAGGCCGCTGTCTTTGTTGGAATAGGCGGAATGGCGGTGACGATCAATTCTTACTGGCGCAGAGACGAATATCTAAAGTTGAAACACTCTTAATAATCGCAGCTATCTGCGGCGTTCTCGATCTCGAATATAAGGAGGAGGAAGCCAGATCAGGTGAACGAGCACGGTATCGTCTCGTGGGAGGAAAGACACGATGTGCAGGGCGCAACCAGGTACATACTGAACGGTTGCTTCTCAATACAAATCCTGAAGAAAGGGTATTCATCCAGGACTTATTGGAGCGAAGCGATACTTCCAGCGCGGGTGAGTTACTGCGCTTGGCATTTACACAATATCTCGCTTTTCACAAACATGTGAGAAAAGGGGGAGAAATTATTGTTCGCTCTGCTGGAGGCAAGGGGCTTCGCTCAATCTTCATTCCGGCCGAATGGAAAGACCCAGCATATCGTGGCATTGAGGAAGGGGTATCAGAAGGGAAGGCGAGAAAAGCATCCACCCGCAAGCTACTGGAAATCCGCTTGAGTCACACACTCAAAATTCGGCTTCAGAAGTTCGTCGCTCGTGGATTCGCACCATCGTTGACGGCCCTCGCCGGCGCCTCCCTGCAAATCTACGCTAGTGTGCTTGCTGCTCAAGAAGAAGGTGGTGAGATACGAGCCAGATGCACAGATGGCACCGAAGTCGTCTTGGTAGGGTGAAAAGACATGCCGCATTCAAGAACTCAGTTCTTGAATGCGGCATTTTTTAGATGCGCTTGACGGCGTGTATCTATCGTGTATACTTTGTATATATGCTCCCGTTAGAGGTCGCGACGAGAGCAGTTAAATTTAGATGGGGATAGATTTTAGGAGAAGTTAATTTTGTGTAGAGTGCGGAACATGGATACTATGCGTCCGCGTCTACCTCTAACGGGATGAAAACCATCATCAATATCAAGGCCGACAAAGAGGTGAAGATAAGGGCGCAAAAAGTGGCTAAACAGTTGGGCGTGCCGCTCTCGCTTGTGATTAATAATTATCTGCGAGATTTTATTCGTACCAAAGAGGTGCATTTTTCCTTGCGGGACAGCTTGCCGCTCGGCAAGCCGGAGGGGGTACTTAAGCCGGCCGTGGCGCGCCGATTAGCACGGTTGCATCAGGAAGTAGTAGCAGGAAAAGGAATATCACCGACGTTCGAAAATGCGCAGGATGCCATTCGCTATCTCCACTCACATGCGGATAGAGTTTAAAAGACAATTCTTGAAACGCTACGCAAAAATATCTCCGTCTCTTCGCTCACGGTGTGATGAACGGGTGGAACTCTTTGAGACGGAGCCAAATCACCCTCTCCTCCATAATCACGCTCTTCAGGGCGACCGGAGAGGACAATGGAGCATAAACATCACCGGTGATTGGCGTGCCATTTATGAATTTCAGGATGAGAACACAGTTATTTTTATTGATATAGACACGCACAGCAATTTGTATAACTGATTTGAACCATGCACATCACGGCAAATGAAGTCAAAAAGTTTCAGCGCACGGTCTCTGACTACTACAAAAAGAATAAGCGTGCATTTCCGTGGCGTCCTCCACAGCTTTTGCTACGGAAGGATGGAAGAGCCGACCCGTATAAGATTTTGGTTTCGGAAATTATGCTCCAGCAGACGCAGGCAGACCGAGTTGTCCCGTTTTTCAATGCGTTTATGAAGAAGTTTCCAACCGTGAAGGCACTCGCAAAGGGGCCGCAGGCCGAGGTGTTGAAGAGTTGGCAGGGACTTGGCTACAACCGCCGTGCACTCAATCTGAAACGCGCGGCGGAAAGAATAGTCAGCGAGTTCGGGGGAGTCGTACCCGCCACATTGGACGAACTTGATTCCCTTCCGGGAGTGGGACGGTACACTGCAGGAGCGGTGCTTGCGTTTTCACACAATCTGCCGAGCGCTTTTATTGAAACCAACATCCGGAGCGTGTATCTGCATTTCTTCTTTAAAAATCGCGAGAACGTGCGTGATGCAGAGATTTTGGAACTTGTGGAGCAGACGCTTCCGAACAAGGTTCAATCAAGGTCTTACCTTTTTCCCGATTCAAGGTCAGACCTTACGAAGGTTGAACCTTGTTCAGTAAGAGAGTGGTATGCCGCACTGATGGACTATGGGGCAATGCTTAAGGAGACAATCGGCAATCCAAACCCCCGAAGTGCGCATTACGGAAAACAGAAAGCATTTAAGGGTTCGCGCAGAGAATTGCGCGGAGAGATTTTGCGTAAAGCAGGAAAGGGTCTTATCTCTGCGCGGGATTTTACATCTTCTGCGGCCGCCCACTTTTCTGTTTCAATGGTGCTAAACGAGCTTACACATGAAGGTTTCCTGCGAAAACAAGGGCAAAAGTTTGGTCTGGCATAAGCGTTTCACATCTACAGATACGAAAATACGAATTATACAAATATACGAATGGCTACGAATATATGAGTTTTACACGAACAATTGAAGATTTTAAGTGCGAAAGGTGCGGCGCCGAGGTCAAAGGCACCGGCTACACGAATCATTGCCCGAAGTGTCTGTGGAGCAAGCATGTTGATGTGGAGCCCGGAGACCGCGCGGCAACATGCGCAGGTCTCATGGAGCCCGTTGCGGTGGCGCAGAAAAAAGGGGAGTGGGTGATTGAACAGCGTTGTACAAAGTGCGGATTCACGCGCAATCAAAGCGCGCAGAAGGAGGACAACTTAGAGGTGATAATTGAACTTAGTCGGGGCAAATCCTAACTCCCTCTCAATCTCCCTCTTTTCTAAGAGGGAGAGGAAAGAAGTCATTGATTGTTACGGTTTACTTCGTCAATGAGGAGTTTGCTTAGCGCGGGAACGGTTCCCGTGTTGAAGTTTTCGGCAAACTGCGCGAAATTGCCCGCGGCAAGAAAGGAGAACATACTCTGGCTGTTTTGTTCCATGAAGCTTTTGTTTATGTGGGCGAAGGTAACGATGTTTACATTGCGCTCCCCGGTGGTCTTGCCGTCGGAAGCGGTCGCGACAATGCCAAGAAGCCGCCCGGACTCATCCACGGCTCCGCCGCCGGATGCTCCGTGCTGGGCAAGCGGAGAACCCGCAACTCCGACTACGTCACGTGACGTGCCGTCAAAAGAATACACGTCGGTAACCGTGCCCTGTGAGGACAGAGGGTAGAGGTCGCGCTGAATAGCGATGCCGCTCAAAAATCCGGCGGCATATCCTGCCACAAGCACCTGTTGTCCCTTTTGTACCGCATCAGAGGCGTTGAGGGGAGGTAGCGAAGGGAAGGTTGCGGGAAGCGGAAGCGTTTCCGGATTGACGCTTTCGGTGATAAGGAGGAGCGCGTAGTCGTGCTTGCCGCTCCCGGTCGGACTTTCGTCCTGGATTTTCGCGGCATTCGCTTCCACCCACTGCGGCGGAATGTAGAGGAGTTTCGCACGGTAGCGGTTTGTGGCCGGGGCGCCTGTTCGTACTGTACAGCTTACAAAATCAGGCACCGCGTAATCTTTGAGCAGATAATACTGCGCCACATGCGCGGAGGTGAGAATCACTCCGCGCGGGTCAATAATAACGCCGCTTCCGGAGAGCGGGTTGAAGGAGCCGGAGCGCAGTGTGGTACAGATGATGTTGACGAGCGCGTCGCGCGTTTTGCGGTTTACCTCATCAAACGAAAGAGGAGTTGGTGCGGGTATTGGGAGCGGTGTGATAACGGAAATGGGAGGAAGAGATTGAATGAGAGGAGCTGGAACGGGTGTTAGTGTGGCAAGCATCACATTCAACTTTGCACGAGTGAGTTCACCCACTCTGCCGGTACCGACAGAAAGAAAGGAGGGAAGAAGCACCTCGGAAGCATATCTATTCTGAAATTTGATGACAGCCGCTTTGGTTTTTGCTCCGAAGTAATTTGTTTCATCCCCTTTCACTCCGACTGCGGTCAACGGGTCGCGGTTGAGCAGTATCTGGAGAAACCGGACATCTGTTCCTCGGTTGCCAAGATTCAGGGTACGCGTGAAGCGGAAAGTAAGGGGAATATCGGATACGGTTGGAGAGACGGACAGGCGTGCAATCTGTGCTTTGATGGCGTCAATGCTTGCCTGCAATTCCGCTCCCGTTTGTGCGTTGGCAGGTAATTGGAATTCGGCAAGCAATAAAACTACTATGGTGCTGAAAAACAAAGATTTCATTGGACGTCAGTATACAATATCCGGTGCTCGTGCCGGAACACACAAAACCGGAAATGTATGGTAGGATTTTTTCACACTCTCGCCTTCGCGGCACGCGGGCTTTGCCCGCCGTAGCTCGCTTTGGCAGAGCAGAAGCGGGCATGGTTTAGTGGTAAAACGACAGTTTTCCAAACTGTAGTCGGGGTTTCGATTACCCCTGCCCGCATTTTGAGAGATTTTACAACACAAAACCCGCCGAGAGGCGGGTTTTGTGTTTGTCTGGATCCCCGCCTGCGCGGGGATGACAGAAAATATAGTCGCTTCACTCCTTATTTTGTGTCACTTCACCGCGTCTTTGAGTGCCTTGGCGGCTCGGAACTTCGGAACCTTCATAGCCGGAACGGAGACCATCTCGCCTGTGCGGGGGTTGCGTGCCTGACGGGCGGCGCGCTGTTTGACCGAGAAAATGCCGAGTCCTG
>JAUSHG010000020.1 GCA_030648695.1 bacterium
TTTGGTGATGATGGGCTTTGCTTCTTCAACAATGCCGCCAATCACCACCGTCATGCCGTCCCTAAACTCTTCCTTGATTTTTGCAATGCTGTATTCGCGCTTTTCCAATACCTCGCGGAATTTATCCAAAGGATGACCGGAAACATAGAGGCCGAGCAGTTCCTTTTCCCATGCCAGTTTTTCTTCCATGCTCAAAGGTGCGGCCTCTTTGAGTTTCAGCGCCGGCACGCTTGAACTGTCCGCCATGAGGCCGAAAAGGGAATCCTGATTGGTCGCCTGCTTGTTCTGCTCCTTGCTGTATTCAAGAAGCGTTTCCACATTTGCAAGCATGGTGCCGCGTTCTCCGAGCTCGTCCAGTGCGCCGCTCTTGATGAGCGCTTCAAGGGATTTTTTGTTCAGATTACGGTCCTTGATGCGCTCCAGAAAATCAGCAAGTGATTTGAAGTACCCGTTTTGTTTGCGCTCGTCAATAATCGCCTTTGCAATGCCCTCGCCGAAGTTCTTTATCGTAGTCAAACCGAAGCGGATTTTATCCCCCTTAGCAAAGGGGGCTGCCTTGGGGGGTTGTAACAACCCTCCTGCCGAAGACGGCAGTGCTCCCTTTTCTAAGGGAGATTTCACCACCGTAAACCCCTCAAAGCTCTCATTGATTGACGGCGGCAGAACCGGAATATTCATGCGCTTGCACTCCACCACACTCTCTGCAATTTTCTCCACATCTCCCGAATCCGCCGTGAGTACCGAAGCCATATAAATCGCAGGGAAGTTCGCCTTCATGTACGCGGTTTGATATGCCACTTTGCCGTAGCAGACCGCGTGCGCGCGGTTGAAGCCGTAGGCCGCAAAGGGTTCAATAAGAAGCCACATCTTTTCTGCTGTATTTCTGTCCATCCCGTTTTTGATGAATCCGGCAATGAGTTTTTCTTTATGCGCCGCCATCTCCTCCGGAATCTTTTTGCCCATGGCCTTGCGCAGTTTGTCCGCCTCAAGCCACGAAAATCCCGCCAAGCGGATGGCGATTTCCAGCACATCATCCTGATAGGTGACTACGCCGTAGGAGCGTTTCAGAATGTTCTCCAACCGCGGGTCAAGGTAGGAAACCAGAAGCGGCTCGCGTTTGCGTTCAATATATTGCGGAATGGATTCCATAGGTCCCGGGCGATAGAGCGCCACCATGGCGTTTATGTCGTGAATGCTTGTTGGCCGCAGTTCCTTGAGGTATCGCGTCATACCGCCGCCGTTTAGTTGGAAGATTCCGCCGGTTTCCCCACGCGCGAGCATCTCAAATGTTTTCTTGTCATCAAGCGGAATGTTTTCAATATCAATGCGTTTTTGTTCAAGTTCCGCCACGTGCGTTACGGCATCCGCCAAAATGGAGAGGTTCTTGATGCCGAGGAAGTCCAGTTTGAGAAGTCCGGCATCTTCGGTCGCATGCATGTCATATTGCGTGATGATTTTATTCTCGCCCTTGGGGTCAAACTGAAGCGGTACAAACTCGGTAAGCGGAGCCGGCGCAATCAGCACTCCGGCGGCATGAACGGAAATATGCCGTGCGCACCCCTCAATTTTTTTTGACATATCAATAATAGTAGCGGCGTCTTTCTCGTCTGTGTACATTTTTTTAAGCTCTGGCACCATTTCTATCGCGCGGTCAATGGACATGGGAAATCCCTGCGCGCCAAAGGGGATGAGCTTGGCAATGCGGTCGCCGAGAGAATATTCAAAACCCATGGCGCGCGAGACATCACGGACACTTCCGCGCGCCATCATGGTGCCGAAGGTGCCGATTTGCGCGACATGGTCTCTTCCGTATTTCTGCTTTGCATATTCAATAACCTCATCACGCCGGTTGTCAGCAAAGTCCATGTCCACGTCAGGCGCGCTCGGGCGCTCGGGGTTAAGGAAGCGCTCAAAGGGCAGGTTGTATTCCAAAGGATTAACATTGGTGATGCCGGTTAAATATGAAATAAGCGAACCGGCCGCTGAACCTCTTGTGGTCGTCAAAATGCCGTTTTCATGCGCGAAGCGAAGTAAGTCGGCGACAACCAAAAAGTACGGCGCGAATCCTTTTTTCGCAATGATGCCAAGCTCATAGGCAATCCGCTGTGCAATCTCCGGTGTTTCCTGCATGTTGCGCATAGAGAGACCCTCCATGCTCAAGCGCTGCAGTTCTTCATCATGAGAAACCCCGCCGCGCGTTTTGTAATCAGGAAACACCCACGAGCCCAATTTTAATTCCAGATTACAACGCGAGGCGACTTCCCGCACGTTTGCAAGCGCTTCGGGCAGGTTCTTAAACTTTTCCTCCATTGCCAAAGTACCCTGAAAAGAAAAATCACCTTCCTCTTCTTTGAGCGTTTCGGTTTGGTCTGTGTGCGAGTTGACGAGCATAAGCGTCTGCCACGCCTTCTTATCATCCGGAGAGAGATACATGATGTCGTGCGCGGCTACGAGGGGTGTACCGGTTTCTTTTGCGAGTGTCACGACCCTTTGCAGAAGTTCTGAGTGCCCCGCAATTTCCGCATGCGCGGTTACCTCCAGAAAGAAGTCATTTTTAAAAAGGGAGGCGTAGAACGAAGCAAGTTCTCGTGCGCGTCCTGTGTCGTTGCCTTTGAGTGCCCGCGAGATTTCGCCATTGTGCACCGGCGCAATTGCAAGAAGTCCCTCGTGGTGTTCCTGCAGGAGTGCTTTGTCTATGCGCGGCTTGTAGTAAAATCCCTCCAAGTGGGAGCGGGTCACTAATTTGAGCAGATTTTTGTATCCAATCTCATTTTTGGCGAGCAAAATCAGGCGACTTCGTTTGTTATCAATGCCGGCGTGTTTGTCAGTGCGGCCTCGCAGGGCTTCATAAAATTCCACGCCAAGAATTGGTTTGATTCCGGCTTCCTTGCAGGCCTTGTAAAACTCCATGGCACCGTACAGATTGCCGTTGTCAGTAAGTGCGAGCGCCTCCATGCCTTCCTGTTTGGCGCGTGCGATGAGTTCCGGAATTTTCGGTAGCGCGCCAAGGAGGGAGTAGTGGCTCTTAACGTGGAGATGGGTGAAGGCCATGGGCAGATTATACTCTGTTTCGTTAGAGTTGTATTCCTTCCGAGGAATCGGTATGATAGATTTACCTTACTCACTAACGCATATCTCCATGTCCAACGTATCTTTTGAAGAGGAGCAGCAATTTACCAGTCCTCCTTCCGCGCAAAAGCCCACGCCGACCATTATTGCCTGGGTCATGAAGCTGGGGCTCGCAAAAACCGAGCAGGCGGCAAATGGCGTGCTTCTGGTCGTTGCGCTTATCGCGGTTGCATTGGCCGTCTATTTCTTTATGAGCGGATCGCCGAAGCCGTCGCCGACTTCTGTTATTCCTACCGGGGCGGTGGGCGCACCTGCACCGGCTCCTGCTCTTCGGCGCTAATTGCGGAGGAACCCACATGGAGTATTCTCGGAAAGGTTTTACCTTAATAGAATTGCTCGTCGTCATCGCCATCATTGGACTGCTCTCCAGCGTGGTATTTGCGTCGCTCAACTCGGCGCGTGTTAAAGCACGAAATGCGAGGCGGGTGTCAGATCTCAAACAACTCTCTACCGCGCTTGAACTGTACTATGATGCCAATAACAACGCATATCCCGACAGTGGTTCAACATGGCGGGGAAATTGTTCAGATTATGGGAGCCATGGTACGAGCGGGGCAACTGGATATATTCCCAATCTTGCCCCGACATATATTCCTTCTCTGCCTCTTGACCCCGCACCCAGCGGTACTGGCGGCTGCTATCTTTATTTCTCAAACGGAGCGAACTATGCCCTGTTAGCCCACAACAATCCTGAAATAAATTATTCATCTCGTCCTGAACTTTTTGACCCAACACGTGACAGCGGCACAGACCCCTGCGTTGTGGACGGCTCTGCTTTCTGGGCATGGAAAGTTTCCAGTCCGGGCGGTCGTTGCTGGTAAACCTTTGGGAGCCCGACTCCCAAGATTTCCAAAAGAAGGATACCGTTGATATGATTACAGGTATGAAATCGCGAGGATTCACCCTCATAGAACTCCTCGTCGTCATCGCCATCATCGGACTGCTCTCGTCCGTGGTGTTTGCGTCGCTCAATTCTGCGCGGGGGAAGGCGAGGGATGCGCGGCGGAAAGCGGATTTGACACAGATAAGCAAAGCGCTTGAATTGTATTATGACACGCACAACGGAACGTATTTGGTGTCAGGGTATGGAGACGGCGGTGGTGGCCAAGGTTGGTTTAACCTTGACGGCTCTCCTAATACCGTCGCAAAAGGTCTCAATGACGCCGGCTTTTTAAGTGCGGCAAGTATAGATGATCCGCAACAAAAACCCGGCTACATGATTTATTTGTGCGACAACGGCCAACGATATGCTGTTTCTGCAACACTTGAAAATCCGACTCCTGCTGATATCGCGTATATAGACACAACCTGCAATGGTACCGGCGGCAACGGGACGCATACCCGGTATGGGAAAAATTATGCTGTGGGGAATTAACTATACAATCAAGGGTGCCCCTTGAAACAAGGGGCACCCTTGAGCAGATGAAATCTCCAATTAGATATTGTATCGGTATTGACGAAGTGGGGCGCGGACCGCTTGCGGGGCCGCTTTGCGTGGGTGCGTGCCTTATTGTGGGCCGCAGTCGCCACAGTCGCGTATTTCGCGGTGTTAAGGACAGCAAACAGCTTACCCCGCTTGTGCGGCAGGAATGGTTCGGCAAGATTTCCGCATGGAAGCAGGAGGGCACTTGCAGGTTTGCGAGTGTGTTTGTGGGGGAAAAAACCATTGACCGCCGCGGACTTTCCGCCTCACTCCGTCTGGCGGTCTACCGCGTACTCCGGAAGCTCGACGTTTCGTCCACACAGTGCCGTGTGCTTCTTGACGGGTCGCTCTATGCTCCGAAGCGATTTTTCAATCAAGAGACCATAATCCGCGGAGATGAAAGTGAGCCCCTGATTGCGCTTGCTTCAATTGTCGCGAAGGTGAGAAGGGACAAGCGGATGGAGCGTCTCGCAAAGAAATTTCCACAGTACGGATTTGATGTACATAAGGGATATGGGACGAGGGAGCACTATAAAGCTCTTCGCAAGTACGGCATAACGCCGATACACAGGCGAAGTTTTCTGAAAAACTTCGCCGGAACCATTAACCGTTGACCATTAACTTTTGACTTTTTGTTAAGAGTTAATAGTAAAAAGTTAACAGTCCATAACGCATTGCTTTTTTGTCCCCAATGCGGTATGGTATCGCCATGGTAGTCCGAATGCGCTCAACCAAGAGCCACCGCAATAATAGGCGCTCACATTTTGCCCTTACGAGCCCGCGTCTTTCAACCTGCAGTAATTGCGGCAAAGTGCGCCCGTCTCACACTATGTGTCCTTCCTGCGGCGTGTATCGCGGCAAGACCGTGGTGGACCTCCAGAAGAAAATTGACCGGAAGCTCCGAAAGCAGAAGGAACGCGAAAAGACGGTGGCGGGAAAGTAGCTGGTTAGCTGTTTCGCTTATTAGTCGTTTCTGACTAAAAAGCTAAGAAGCTAATTAGCTAAAAAGCTAGTATGGCTAACAGGCACCTTGCAAGGTCAGTAGTATTACAAACCCTCTACGAGTGGGATTTTAGAAAGTTGCCCCAGAATGCTGCGGCGGGGCTTCTTTCAAGAAACATTCGGGAGTTCGCGCCGGACCTTACAGATTCGGAGTTTCTGCGCGAGCTTCTCTCCCATATTTTGGGAAAACAATCCGACCTTGACCGCATTATTGGAAAAGCGGCTCCCGACTGGCCGCTTGATAAAATCTCCACGGTAGACCGCAATGTTCTGCGGCTCGGCCTGTATGAACTTCTGTTCGCGGATAAAAAGGAAGTGCCGGCAAAAGTGGCCATCAATGAGGCGATTGAGCTCGCCAAAACATTCGGGGGCGAGAACAGCGGCAAGTTCGTGAATGGAGTCCTCGGTTCGGTGTATAAAGAGCTCGGCGAGCCGGGCAAGGATGCCGCACCGAGAAAACGGAAGGTAGACGTGCCCTTTGAGGATATGCCTATCAAGAAGCTTGTGGGTGCCGTGGTGTACGCAAAAGAGGGAAAGGATATCTATCTTGCTCTCGTGCACGATATTTTCGGACACTGGACGCTCTCCAAAGGGAAACTGTTGGAAAACGAAGAGCCGAGTTTGGGAGTGGTGCGCAAAATAAAGGAGGAAATCAATGCCGATATTACGGTCAAGGAGGAACTGGGCAAAAATGAGTATGTTGCCTCTGACCCCGAAGCCGGAAAAATCCGCAAGCAGGTGCACTACTTTTTGGGCGAGTCGGCGTATACGCCGCTTGTGCTTGAAAAGACCGGAGGGTTGGATGATGTGCGGTGGTTCAAGATGAAGGATATTCTGGAGCTTAATTTTTATGAAGATATACTTCCGTTAATTACGAAAGCGGTGAATATATTGCTTAAGAAATAAGTTAATTTAAATTATTCTAATTGTTCTAATTACTCTAATTATTCTAATCAAATCCCAAACCCTAATTTCCAAATTGGGAATTGGACATTTCGGGCATTCATTAGGTCAATTAGAATAATTAGGTTAATTAGGTCAATTTAAGAAAGCTATGAGTACAGATTTTAGCGGTTTTGAGAAACGGATAGGTATTACGTTCGTCAACAAGGAGTTACTTCGTACCGCTTTTACCCACCGCTCCTACCTGAATGAAAATCGGGGAAGCAAAATGGAGCATAACGAGCGGCTGGAATTCTTGGGGGATGCAGTGCTGGAGTTGATTGTTACGGAATATCTCTATCATAAATTTCCGGACAAGAATGAGGGCGATTTGACGTCATATCGCTCTGCCTTGGTGAACGCAACGACTTTGGGAGGTGTCGCGGAAAAATTGGGTCACCCCGATCATCAGCTCGTGAAATACCCTCCGGGATTCCTCCGGCTCCTTCCGCAAGCGTTCGATGTATTCCGGAACCGTGGCAACCTGAAGCACCTGCATGCGCCGCTGGATACGTCGAATCAGGGTGCTTTTCTTGTAGCCGCTGAAATCGTGTCCGATCTCGCTGTTCAGGTAGGCGCAGATGCCGTTGACATGATCGATCATGTCCTGGCGGGTCCCGTCCGGGCCCTTGCTGCCATCGACTTCCGCCAGATGCCGCTGGTATTCGAGGAGCTTTGCCGGCATTTCCGC
>JAUSHG010000034.1 GCA_030648695.1 bacterium
CTTCCGACAATACGTGGTAACGGAACGAAACCCAGACCCTCCGCTTACACCAACGACCCAACTCCTCGACCAGGGAAACGTCATCGTTGAATTGGAGAGACACTTTGGCGTAACCGTAACGGTTCGCAGTATCATCAACACAACGTTTGACGAAGTGATGCAGGGCATGAAGGCCGCGTAGTCGTCCCCTCTCTCTCTTTCTTTCGCCGCAGGATATCCCTCCTGCGGCTCCTTTTTTTTCGCGGCAGGCATGATGAATCTTCGTAAGTAGCGACGATAGTCGCTACTTACGAAGATTGGAAAGAGAAGGTAAATGCTTGAAAGATTGTGTGCGAGAAAGTATACCCCGTGCCACAATTGCTAGTTTGCGTATATAGTTTGTACTATACTAATTCACCATACTTCTCGTGTTAGTCAGAGATGACACAATTGTGGCACGGGGTATATATAACCTATGCTTCACTTCCCGCTCAAGAAAATTCTCGCCACTATGGGCATCGCCGCTCTCCTGGCCTTCGGAGGCGCGATGCTAAAAAACGAAATACAGAGCGATTTTGACGAGAAAGTCGCCATTCTGGAAATGCAGATTGCCTCACTCGGCAAAAATATTGAAAAACTTACGGGGGAAAGCTCGGAGTATGCACTCTCCATTCAGGAACTGCAGAACCGCAAAGAGGTTCGGGAGAAATCGCAGGACGAACTCCTGACTGGCTCGGTATCCAAGGTTGCCCCCTCGGTGGTTTCCATTGTCGTTTCCAAAGATGTGCAGAAACTTGTCGTGGAATATGTTAACCCGTTCGGCAACGACCCGATGTTTAAGGACTTTAACATCCGCGTGCCGGTGTACCGGCAACAAGGCAGCGAACAGCAGAAGATTGGAGCCGGTACCGGATTTTTGGTCAAAAGCAACGGGTATATTCTGACGAATCGCCATGTGGTTTCAGATGCTGTTGCGACCTATACGGTACTGCTTCAAAACGGCGCGCAAAAGAAGGCCACGGTATTGTATCGTGATGCGGAAAATGACTTCGCCATTCTCAAGATTGACGGCTCGGGATACACGACCGCCACACTCGGAAACTCAAACACGCTCAAACTCGGACAAACGGTTATTGCCATCGGAAACGCGCTCGGAGAGTACAGCAATTCGGTATCAGTTGGTATTATTTCGGGCCTCAATCGTGCGATTGAGGCAAGCGATGGCGGCAAACTCATCAAACTGGAAGGGGTCATTCAGACGGATGCCGCCATCAACCCGGGGAACTCTGGCGGACCGCTCATTACCCTGCAAGGAGAGATCGTTGGCGTGAATGTAGCTACCGTAGTAGGCGGCAGCAACATAAGTTTTGCTATACCTATCAACAAGGCCCTGCCCATCCTTGAGAGCATTGCGCGCTAAAACGTATATGGGGTATAATAACGAGCGTTCTTTTAACAATGAGGTCGAACTCAAGACAGTGTAATTAATAGAAATAGTTATACATATGAAAACACTTTTTACGTCAGTACTGGTAGCACTCTTCGCGGTAGCGGGCGTTGCTTCTGCGCAGGAGACGACAACTGGGGTTCCGGTTACAGAAACAGCAGTATCTGCCGCTCCGTCTGCTACGGCTCCGGGTCAGGCAGTCAAGGATATTGAGGCGCGTATCAAGGCGCTTAATCGTGAAATGGAAGCGCGTATCAAGGCGATTCGCGAGGAGTACCGCACGAGAATTGAGGCGCTTCGCAAGGAGGCAAAGACCAAGATGGAAGCGGCCAAGACACAGCGAAAGGCAGCGAAGGTAAAGGCCACCGAAGTACGAAAAACAATTAAGACCGAGCGTGAGACCGTCAAGCAGAACATTCAGACACAGCGGCAGGATTTGAAGGCAAAGATTCAGACGGAGCGCCGAGGCACGGTACCAACCACGAATACGGCTCCGGCAACGACACAATAAGATACACGGAACTGACGCGAAATCAAAACGCTAAACAGACGCGAACCCACCCCGCACCAATTGGTGCGGGGTGGTTGCTTTTTTGGGAGAAAACGTTAGAGTAATCCTAGAAGGAGATAACAGCTATGATAGAAGCATTAACAGTTGCACTCGGCGTTCTGTTTGGAACAACAATAGCTCGTTGGATGACGAAGCGTAGGGAGAAAAGAGGGGAGAAGGTTATACCCCTTTACCAATGGGTTATTGAGCAAATACTTATCCCCTCTCTGCGGCGTCGTCTAGGACCTAAGCTTTCTCCAACAAGAGAACCAGTCAAGGATTGTCTCAAAGAAGGTGCGGCGGCAGTAAAGAAGAGTCGGTATTTCAAAAACTAGTGAACACCCCGAGCCCGAGGCATTCTTGGGCTCAGATTTTTTACTTAACTCTTTAATCCTAAATCGTAAATCTATCGTGTACGATATCAAAGACAAACGCCTCGCCACCAAAGGACGCGCACGCATTGAGTGGGCAGCGCGGGACATGCCCGTGCTTGTCGGACTTGCCAAGGAATTCTCAAAGAAGAAGCCGTTCAAAGGCCTTCGTATCGGCGCGTGCCTCCATGTTACAACCGAAACCGCCAACCTGATGCTCGCCCTCAAAGCCGGAGGAGCTACACTGCGGCTGTGCGCCTCCAATCCGCTTTCTACCCAAGATGACGTCGCCGCCGCGCTCGCCATTGAATACGGCATTGAGACCTTTGCCATCAAAGGCGAGGACAACAAAACCTATTTTAAACATTTAAACGCCGTGCTTGACCTCAAACCGCACCTCACCATGGACGACGGCGCTGACCTCGTATCCGAACTGCACAAGAACCGCACAGACCTTATCAAAAATGTCATCGGCGGGACCGAAGAAACCACGACCGGAGTCATTCGGCTAAAGGCAATGGCGAAAAGCGGAGCCCTGCGCTTCCCTATCCTTGCCGTCAACGAAGCCCAGACGAAGCACCTCTTTGACAATCGCTACGGCACGGGACAATCCACCATAGACGGCATCATCCGCGCCACGAATAAACTCATCGCGGGTACGACCTTTGTCGTTGCGGGCTACGGCTGGTGCGGTAAAGGACTTGCCAAGCGCGCCGAAGGACTTGGCGCGCGCGTTATCGTCACGGAAATAAATCCCATTCGCGCACTTGAAGCCATGATGGACGGTTTTCGCGTGATGCCTATGCAAGCGGCCGCAAAACGTGCCGACATCATCTGCACACTGACCGGCAACCGTGATGTGATTGACAGCACACATTTTGTCGCCATGAAAGACGGCTGTATTATCGCAAACTCCGGACACTTTGACGTAGAGATTAATCTCAAAGCCCTCAAAAAGATGGCCAAAAAGACCGGCTCACCCCGTCCGCTCGTTGATGAATACACCTTTCCAAAAGGCAAAAGAATTTTCGTACTTGGCGAAGGCCGGCTCGTGAACCTCGCAACCGCCGAAGGCCATCCCGCTTCCGTCATGGACATGAGCTTTGCCAATCAGGTCCTTGGCGCGAAGTTCATTCTTGAAAATAAAGGGAAACTGGAAAACAAGGTCTATGTCATTCCCGAAGCGGTTGACCGCGAGATTGCGCAAAAGAAACTCAAAGCGCTTGATATTACGATTGATACGCTGACGCCTGTGCAGAAAAAATATTTGGAATCATGGGAAGAGGGAACCTCTTAACAGCTATGCAAAAGCGTCCTTTAGTTGTGGGTTCCGTCGCCATAGATATTTTGTTTGATATTCATGGCACCATTCAGGAGAAAATTGTGTTGGTAGACGGAAAACTCGGAGGTCAAAATCTCATGTTTACCGCTGGGATGAAAGAGGAGCGCTACGGCGGAACCGGCGGTAATATTGCGTATGGATTGGGACTCCTTGGTGCAAAGCCGATTCTCTTTGCGAGCGCAGGACCGGACTTTGAGAACTTATTCCGCAGGCATCTGGTAAAAAAAGGAATAGATGTGAGGGTGTATGTAGACCCGAGCAATTGGACTGCTACTTTTTACGGAATGTCAGACAGGCAGAAGGAACAGATTGGCATCTGGCAGCCCAATGCCCATGCCAATTTGGGTAGGGCACCGCTCCTTGAAACGGTATCCGAAACTGAACTAAAAAAGGTCTCGGTTGCGATATTCTCCGGTCATCCCGCCCTCCTCTATCCGCACATGCAGAAAGTTCGTAAACTTCTTGGTAAAAAAGTGCAAATGATTTTTGACCCGGGCAAGATGATAACACTGGAAGATAGACGGGTGCTTGAAAGAGGAATGCGGCTTGCTGACATTTTTATCGTAAATGAAGTGGAGTTGCACCAAGCGCACAAAACGCTCAACCGCACTACTGAAGAGATTTTTGATTTCGGGATAAAAGCGATTATTGAAACCCGCGGCGAAACCGGCAGCATCATTTATCAAAAAGGAAGTCCAGCGACAGTAATTCCTGCCGTAAAAGCAAAAAAGGTCGTGGAAACCACAGGCGCGGGGGACGCGTATCGCGCAGGTCTCATTCACGGACTGCTCAAGGGTAAAACGCTTAGGGAGAGTTGCGAATTGGGCGCAAAAATTGCCGCCAAGTCAGTCGCCTTCCGCGGCGCGCAAACATATCGTCTATAGCAGGAGTTGACAGAGTGAAAGAAAAAGAACACTCTATTTAGAGGAACCCCCTACTAATGAATGTTAAAAATCCAAGTTCAAAGCCCCTCCCTTATAAAAAGCGGGGAACAAAAAACAATCGCTACCTTCGGGCCATTGACCGGGGTTGTAGCAGTAAGGGATGGAGCGCCACCCAATCCGTACAGCAGATGCTCGCAAACAGCAGAACAAACGGCGTGATGCTCTAGCAAGTCCCTTCATCTCTTTCGAGGCCGCCTGGATTTTTCCACGGCGGCTTTTTGTTTCCGCTTCAAACTTGAATCTTAAATCTGATACAAATACACCCGATGCACTTTTTCTACCGGTTCCCACGTGGGAAAGGTAAAGGCATTTGAGACGACACGTGTGCCGGGGCGCAGTTCGCGTCGAAGTTTTGCTTCCAGTTTCGGCATGATGTATGGAATGCCGTAGAGCACCACCGCATCAAAAGAAGAAAAATCTTCCTTCCAGAAATTGCGGTAATGCACAAACGCGCGCGCCTCTAGACCGCGTTTTTTTATGGTGCGCCGCGATTGCCACACCAAAATTGGATTGTGCTCGTACCCATGCGCCTCGGCTCCCGCCTCTGCAAGCGCGATAAGGAGCCGCCCGTCCCCGCTTCCCAAGTCCACTATTTTCTTACCCTCTTTGATATCCAAAAACGAAAGCATCCGCGCGACATCATTTCGCCGTGAAGGCACGAAAAAAGCACCCCGCCGCAGATGGAGGAGCATAGCGATGCCGCCGAT
>JAUSHG010000032.1 GCA_030648695.1 bacterium
CTCTCCCCCTTTTCCAAGGGGGAGAATAAAAGAGGGGGTTGGTAGCCACGCGATAGATGAAAAAGAATTTTTTGCGGTGCTCAAAAAAGGATTCGCGCATCCGCGCAAACTCCTTGCGTCCAATGTAGGCATTCACAAAGAAACGCTCGCGCAGTGCGGCATTCCCGAAAAAGCGCGTCCGGAAAATCTCTCAATTCAGGACTGGCTCTGCCTTGCGCAAGCAGTCAACATGGCACGTTGACTGCAATTTACGGCTCTGTAAAGCCATCTCAACCCGCCAGGTTGAAGAAGACCCCACAGGCCTAGAGCATTTACAAGCTTGAACCGTTATAGAGGATGAGTGGCGCGAAGAAAAAGGGGAGCGGGGTAACTACAGGACAAAGGACATAGCCGCAGTACACCCACGAAACATAGTTGGCCATGCATACCATGGCGGGAAAATATTTCCCAAGAATCTGCTGTCCGGGATGGCTCGCCGGCCCGTTTGAGAATGTATACTGCCCGACGAATTGCAAAAGGACGGTGGGTGAGGGCACGCCGCCGGCCGGCCGCAAATTCACTTCCTGAACGCCATTGAGACATCCCGGTCCCACTGGATACCAGAAGCTGTAGACCCCTGAAGGAGGAAAGGTGGGGAGCGCGCCGGCGCTCATGGTGCTCCCGGGAGTACCCGGAACATTGGTGACCCATCCGCCAAAATCAAAAAGCGCCTCTGCGGAAAAAGGAACGGCGAGCAGGAAACTTATGACGCACAAAATCAATTTCTTTTTGGAAGACGGGTGCATGTGCATTACAATGGTACCATATGCAAAAATCTATCGGCACCATCTTGGCTGAAGTAGCGCTCGTCACCGGAGTTCTGGTGTCTGTCATTCTCGGCTTGTGGTTTCTCTCTCCGCAGAAACAGCAGACACCGGCAGCGATTGTGAAGGAAAAAACAGAGTCGGCGGGAACATCCGCACTAGTGGCGACCGGCGATGCTGACAACGACACACTGCCTGACTGGGAAGAGGTGCTCTGGGGCACCGACCCGAAACACCCCGATACTGACGGCGATGGCACCACAGACGGCGAAGAAGTTGTTCTGGGGCGAAATCCGAAGAAATCGGGACCGGATGATTCGCTTGAAACTCCCATTATCCTCCTTCAGAAAAAGGAAACTGATATGTCCCTCGTTCAAAGACAAAGAACGGCATTGCCGCCGGCACAAATGGCCGGCCGGGAAGAAGTCACACCGATTGGAACTACACAGATAGAAGACCCGCTTCATAGGTACGGGAATGCCATCGGAGCGCTCATACAATGGGCTACCGCCGAAGCGGACGCTGAACTCGCGTTTTGGAATAAGGCGGCGGGACATACCCAAATGACCGAAAACCAGCTTGATGGATTCAGACAGCTTGCGGCTAAATATAAGCGTCTGTCGGCTGATATTTCCTCTCTCTCTGCACCCGACAGTGCCGCTCCCGTTCATACTAATCTCGTTATGGCATACGCGAAGTATGCGGAGGCCATCCGCATTATTTCCGATACAGCCGCAGGTGCGTACCTCTCCGGAGACGCCGTTACCGCGTACGGAGAGAGTGCGGCGGCACTGGGACGCGTATTTGGAGACATTTCTGCTCTGTTTCGCCGTGAAGGCACCCTGTTCGGCCAAAGCGAACCGGGAGCCATCTTTAATTTCCCGCGCTGATGGGCGCGTCTGGTATACTACCCTACAACATGCCCACCCGAACTACGCTTGTGTCTCTTGTCCTCTGTCTCATTCTTGCCGCAGGCGGCATATGGCTTTTCAAGCAACCAAGAAAGGAAACGTACTATGGCGGACTCTCAAAGGAACAGGTAGCCATGGCCGCGGCCGTGCTTGAACGCGATGCGGACAAGGACGAGCTTAAGGACTGGGAAGAGCAGTTGTGGCAAACTGACCCGAAAAATCATGACACTGACGGTGACGGAACAAACGATGGAGAAGAAATTCGGCTAGGAAGGAACCCTCTTACCCCAAGCACAGCCCTCCCGGGTGCACCGCCGAATGATTTCTTAGACAAAGAAACCATTGAAACAAAGACCACCGTCGGAAAATCCGAATGGACGGGCACCGACCGGTTATCGCGGGAATTCTTTTCAAAATATATGGCCCTCAAGCAGTCGGGAAAACCGTTTACCTCGGAGGAGGCACAGAAACTTATTAGTGATGTCGTGAACCACTATCCGCCGGAACCGCAAAAAAAGATATGGTCAGAAGATGACAGTACCGTTTCTAGTGCGGATGATACGGCAGCGTACCGACAGTACGGCAATGCCGTAGGTGCCGTCATCCTGAAGCATCAGGATGGGGGAGGAGAACATGAGCTCGTTATCTATGAACGGGCGCTTGCCAATGAAGACGAGAATGACCTTGCGACCTTAGAACACAGAGTTACCTACTATGAAAACCTTATAAACGGTATCAGAGTCATTCCGGTCCCGTCTGGAGCAGTGAGTATTCATCTTGATATCTTGAATGCACTGGAGCAGCTGAAAGAAAGTGTGGAGAGTATGGCGCTTGCGATGGAGGACCCTGTGCGCTCCCTCGGAGGAACGGGGGTATATCCGCATGCGGTTGACGCGCTTATTGATGCCTTTGGCCTGCTTGGAAATGAGCTCGCCGAAAAAGGAGTTCGGTTTGGAAAGGACGAGTCGGGATATATGTTACTCAAGAAATAGCAGCGTCTTTAAAAATATCAATTTTCAATGGTCAATTCTCAATAAATGACCTATATCTCAATATAGTTCCTGTTTGAAAATTGGAAATTGAGTATTGGAGCTTCCTCGCCGTATTTCGGCGGGGTGTTATCCCCTGTCTTTCCACCCGTTGTGCACACCTCTTTGCTATACTAGTGACATCGCGTGAAGAAGAGAGCCACAAAAGCAGTTGGTTCCTTTTTACTTACAGCATTCATCGGTGTAAGTGTGTTCGGGGTGTTTACCGCTCCGGAGCCGAAGGAGGCCGAGGCGCTGGTCAGTTTGGGTGCGTGTATTGCGGCAAAAGTGTCGGCGATAGCCACCGCGTCTCCGGGGATCGTGTCGCAGGCCGTCACTGCAATCATGGTGACCAATCCCGCTGAAACGATCGAAACAGCGAAGGGTCCCGCCGGCACCGACTGGGTGCAATGCTTTCTCCGTGGGCTCGCCATCACCATTGGCAAAACACTCCTCCACACCATGACCCACTCCATTGTCAACTGGATTAACCGTGGGTTTGAGGGTGAGCCGTCGTTTGTGACCGACCTCGGGGGATTCATGACCGACGTGGCAGACCAAACATTCGGAGCGGCCATTGACGAAATCTCTCCACTGCTGTGTGCTCCGTTCCAGCTTGACCTGCGCCTCGCACTCGGCATCCAAGCCGGACTCTCCGGCAGAGATGAAATCCGGTGCCGTCTCACTGATGTTCTTGCCAATATTCAGGGAAGCTACCAGCAATTTGTGGGAGGCGACTTCAGCGCCGGCGGCTGGAACAGTTTCATTAATATTGCCGGAGTGCCCCAGAACAACGCGTACGGCGCATATTTTGCATCACAAAATTATATCGGCGCACGCATTGTGTCCGCTACCGGTCGGGAAGCGAAACTATTGGACTTTGGCGATGGATTCAAATCGTGGCGGCCCTGCAAGGTGCCGGGACCGATGGTACAGGCAACAGACAAGAACGGGCATCAAATAATGCAGGACGACGAGGTGACCCCCGTGATGAGAAAGGGTCCGTGCAGAGAATATGGTGAAATCAAAACGCCCGGCTCGGTCATTGTAGAGCAGGCGAATGCATCGCTTAGGACCACGTTGGAAGAGCTTAATGTGGCGCAGGATATTGACGCGGTGGTTGGCGCGCTTATCAACCAGCTCCTTGTGCAGGTGATGACCGGAGTTGGCGGCCTTGCGGGAGTAAGCCGCACCGATGCGACAAGCGGAAGGGGGCGGGCTGTTGATTCACTCGGAACTGACCCGAGCAAAGTACTCGCGTCAGGAACT
>JAUSHG010000051.1 GCA_030648695.1 bacterium
GTAAAAGAACAGGTACATGTACAACCATTGACCATTGACCATTAACTATTAACGGAAGGCGATTTATTTTCTTAAGTAAAAAGTCAAGAGTTAAAAGTTAACAGTTCAAGTTGGTGTCTTTCACAAAACACCAACTTGCCCCAATTTCTCCGCAAGTGCTCCCGCCTCTTTCTCCACTCGTCCTTTGTACTGCTGCCAGACCTTTTCGCTCCAGATTTCCACGCGGCTCTGAACCCCGATAACCACCACCTTTTCCGTCAGTTTGGCGCGCTCCCGCAAAAAATCCGGAATGAGCACTCGGCCGATAGAATCTATCTCCGCTTCAGAGGCACCCCCGAGCATGTATCGGTTGAAACTTCGTGTATCGCCCTGCAGGAGAGATGACTCACCGAGCTTCCCTGAAATCCGCTCCCACTGCTTGAGGGTGAAAACAAACAGACAACCGTCGAGGCCTGGCGTAATCACCACCTTCTTTCCCATCTCATTTCTGAATTTTGACGGAAGCGAAAGACGATTTTTATCGTCAATTGTATGTGTGTATTCGCCGATAAGCATATTCGGAATTACCAATTTTCAAAGTTCAATTTTCAATCAATTCCCAATACTCAAATGAAGGAATGAATAGGCATTGATAATTGGAAATTGATACTTAAGAAACTTACACCCGCTTCTTCCTCCGCACTCTCACTTTCTCCCGTGCCGGCAATTTTTCCATAACCAAAAGCGGCAGTGCGTAGTGCACTCCCTTGTAGAAACCGCGATAGACAACGTGTTTCACTTGCATGGTTTGTTATGTTTCCCACCATTTCCCACTTGTTTCATATTATATTCCACTCTCTCCCACTTTGCCAAATCCAAGCTGGGGATAACCTGTGCATAAAACCGCCCCGACTGTTGTCGGGGCGGTTTTAAAAGAATTTCTAGGATTCAATGGCTTCCTTGAGGCGTTTTCGCACCAAGTCCGGGTCAAGGACACCGAGCAAAAGTCCGGCCTTGGGTCCGCTTTCCTTGCCCAGAAAGAGACGATAGAGCGCCTTGAAGAATTCAGCGGGTGCGATGCCGGTTTCGGTTTTTATATCATGCAAGCGGGTATGAAGCTCCGCACCCGTCAGTTTCTTTCCGTCTGTAAAAATCGCAAGCACCTGCGAGAGCGCTTCCTTTTGCTTGGTTGAAAGTCCGCGCGCCGCTTCAGGAAATTCTTTTTGAATCTCAAAATTGTAATCCGGCGGCGCAAAACGCGAGAGCCATATCTTGGCGTACGCGGCGCGTTGTTCCAGTTCCGTTTCATCCACCTTTGAGAGTGTTACGCCGTATGCCATTTCAATTTCCTCCGTGAGCGTTAGATGCGGCATCTGCACGAGATACGCAATTTCGGAAAAGCGCGGCATAAGATGTTTTTTAAGATTCTTGCGCGCGGAAGGCGCCTGCGCAAAATAAAACATGCGCGCGTGTTCTCCCTGCTCGCCCTTGAAATATTCCTCCGCGTACCGGTCATACATATCATAGAGCACGGGAATGGTGTCGCCTTCGGGGTCAAATTCAATTACCCGCGCAGGTTCCTTGTATATCATGAGAAACCGCAATAATTTGGGTGGAAGCAAGTCCGCCATTTCGCGCGCGGAAATCCCCTTGCCGCGGGAGGTGGACATTTTTTGGCCGCCGATATGAAAGAATTCATAGGGAATATTCACCGGTGGCTCTACATGAAAGACCTCGCGCGCAATTGCATCAGCAATATCACGCGCACCGCCTTTGGTTGAATGGTCTTTGCCCGCCCCCTCAACATCAACATCAAGCACCACAAATTTGGCGGCCCATTCCACCTTCCACAGAAGTTTGGCGTTCCCATCATACGGAGAAATCTCGCCCTTGTGTCCACAACCCTTGGCCCATTCCACAAAATCGCCGCACTCATAGGTTACGCGCGCTCCGTCAAAGGAACTTACTTTAGTGGTTCCTATTTTGCCGCATTGCTCGCAGATGACACTGATGGGGAACCAATTCTTGCCGCGCTTCCCGCCGGAAACGCGTTCGTAAATCTCGGCAATCAAATCCCGGGCCTCCAGTGCCGTCTTAATCGCGGCATTAAATTTGCCCTGCTTGTAATAATCGCTCGCACGGTAGGTCTGCACCTCAAACCCGAGTTCTTTTATAACGCCGATAAATTCCCCTCCGTAATATTCCGCATAATTCTCTGCTCCCGCCTCCGGAGACGGAACAGCAAATAGTGGTTTGCCTAAAAAAGGGGCGAATTTTTCCCGCTCCAAACTACTCGGCACGTCATCAAACGGGTCAAAATCATTTATTTCATACACAAATTGAGCCGGTACTTCCGCTTCGGAAAGCGCCTCTCCCGCAACTCCGTGAATCACCACTCCGCGCAGTGACCCAACATGAATACGGCCGGATGCAGTTTTTTCATCGCGAACCACAAGCGGCGTCTTTGCCTTAATCTTAGCCGCAGAATGTACCCTAGATTCCGCTATGACGCGCTCAATCCAAAACATAACGGATTTTTAAATTGACCCAATTAACCTAATTTCTAAAGCCGACGCTTCGGTCGGCTCTCCGACTAAAACGTCGGAGTTGACCTAATGAATGCCCGAAATACCCAATTACCAATGTTAGAAATTAGAGATTGTGATTTGATTAGAATAATTAGAGCAATTAGAAATTAGAATAATTTAAATAGTGCGATTCAGGAGAACTCTCGCCCAAAAACAACTCCGCCTTACATGGAGAAACTATTCTATGTCAGTTATCATATACCGCACCTCGCCGCTCGGGGTCTTGGCGGTAAACTCCTCCCCTTTTCTCTTTCCGAGCATGGCCTGTCCCAAAGGAGAATTATAGGAAAGCTTTCCTTTGCCAAGGTCGGCCTCCTCTGAACCTACGACTTTGTAGGTGGCTCCCGCGCTTGCCCCCGCCTTTTGCAGGGTAACGGTGGAGCCGATATCCACGAGTTCGGTATGCCGAAGCTCCATAATCACCGCTCCGGCGAGAAGTGCCTCCAATTTCTTTATCCGGTCTTCCACGTTGGCCTGCTCCTCGCGCGCCTCGTGATACTCGGCATTCTCGGCAAGGTCGCCCAAGGATTTGGCATACTCCAAATGCTCCGCCACTTCCCTGCGCCGTACACTCTTTAACTGTTCAAGTTCCTTCTTGAGTTCATCACACTTTTCCTGTGTGAGATATTGCGGGGCATCGGACATGATTGTTGCTGCGATTACTATGAGTTACTAAACGGGTTGATTCTAACTGCTTTTTTTTAAGAAGTCAACGAAAAGCTTTTTAGCGCAGTAGCTTTTTAGCTTATTAGGAAAGACCTAAACAGCTAATCAGCTAAGAAGCTAATCAGCTGCTTTAAAATATTCCGGCGTGTACACGTTCATCCACTCAAGGAGCTGACGCATGAGGTAGACCGCACCCACCGTGTTTCCGCGCGGACCGCGTTCCAGAAGCACGGCAAACGCGAACCGCGGATGTTCGTACGGAAAAAATCCGGTTACCCACGAGTTGACGAACTTTTTCGCGGTCCCGAGTTCAGCAGTGCCGGTTTTGCCGCCAATGGTAACAAACGGCACCGCAAGCCCCGCGGCCGTACCGTACTTCACTGAATCACGCATACCCTCCTGCGCCACTTTAAAAGATTCAAGCGAAGCCGGAATAAGTTCAAACGTAGGGTCGCCGCTCTCATGAATGAGGCGCGGCTCCAGAAGCTTGCCGTTGTTTGCCACAGCCGCAGTGGCGCGCACGGCCTGAAGCGGCGTTACCTGAAATCCGTACTGGCCGATTGAAGTGTTGTACGTGTCCCCCACTCGCCACGGTTCTCCGTCAAAATGCGCCGCTTTCCATGCCGGAGTCGGAATCACCCCTGCGGCACCGAAAAAATTGTTGCCTCCCGGCTCCCTGCCAAATCCGAACAGTCGCGCGTATGTGTCTATCCGGCCGATGCCGAGTCCTTTTTGGTCCTCAAATCCTCCCCCTACTTCATAAAAATACACGTCCGAAGAAACCGCGATGGCTTCCCGCATGTTCACGAGGCCGTGCGCCTTCCAGTCGCGGAACACGGTCTTCTTCTCCGGGTCATAGGGATTTTGGATTGAAATGGAACCGGTGCTTAAAATTTCTTTCTCCGGCGTAATTATCTTTTCCTCAAGCGCGGCGATGGCGAAGAACGGCTTCACGATGGAGCCGGGGGAATACAGACCCTCGGTAGCGCGATTTAAAAACGGCTTGCGCGGGTCCGCAAATGCGGCGCGGATTGCGGTGCTGTCTATACCGTCGGTAAGCATCTGCGGCTTGTATTCGGGATAGCTTGAAAGAGCCAGAATTTCCCCGCTTTCCACGTCCATGATGACTGCGGCTCCTCCCTGAAATCCGCGGTCTTCTGCAATGGACTGTAGCAGCTCCTGCATCCTCTCCGAGATGCGCGCGTCAATGGAGAGCGTGATAGTGCGGCCGTCCACGGGGCGCTTGAGCACGCTCTCCGAGGCGATATTTCCGTGCACATCCGTTTCAATGATTTTCAGCCCGTGCTCCGGGGTAAGCTCTTCATTCAAATATTTCTCCGCGCCGGCGAGGCCTTCAAAATCCACTTTGTAATAAAAACCCGCGCTGTCTTTTGACGGGTACTTCAGAAATCCGAGTAGGTGCGCGAGCCCCTTCCGCTGGCTATATTTGCGCTTGGAAAACGCGGGCTCCGCAGGGTCGGAAATATTTGAAGCGAGAATCTCTCCCCTCCGGTCATACACAAGTCCGCGCTCGCCGAAGATAATGATGTGGCGCAGGCGGTTGTCCTCGCTTAACCGCGCGTACTCGTCATACTTTTTCACCTGCAGGGCGAAGCTCTTTCCCATAAACAAAAGCAGTATCGCAAGCACTACAGCGCCGGCAAACAGAATGGTCCTGGCGGGAATGGGTTTTTCCAGACGCCCCTCAAACTGATGGCGGTCAAACTCCGGGAGATTGCTTGAATCAAGAAAAATCTCGTCGGGGTCAATCTCCGTGCCCGTTGATACCCGCCGCCCGAATAGTTGCCTTGAAATGTTTTTCCACATATCTTTTAAACCGCACAAAGCACAGGAGTCCAAAATCCAAATTTCATTCTGTCATTCCCGCCCGCTTCGCCAAAGGCCTTGCGAGGCGAGCGCAGGCGGGAATCCAGAATTCTCTGGTTCCCCGCTTTCGCGGAGACGACACGACTATTTAGTGGTACTTCGTGTTCGGGCTTCGTAACCTTTCGTGTATGCACTGCTACGCAGTGCGCAATCTATCCTTAATCACCGACAATCCGATAAACAGCACTACTCCAATTATCGAATACACATACTGAAATCCGAATAGCGGTTCCACAGGCAGTGCATAGAACAAGTCAAGCAGGAGTCCCACCAGCAGTATTTCGTAGTAATTCTGAAAATAAAAAAACAAAACGACAGCGGCACAAACGGTCACCCATGCGGGAAGCAGGAGGAGGGAGACGAGCATGAGTATGTCGGCAATAATTCTCTGCATACTATCTTTGCACAGTTAGCGTGGTCGAATGGTTACATACAACTGGCGGGAAAGAGGAACCGTCAAACTCCAGCGTACCCTCTTGAAAGCATCTGCTGGTTCTTCCTGCACAAAAGACACTTCGCCGAAAAACGAGAGCGGCACCCCGGGAAGAAACACCCCGTCGCCAACAGACACCGCGACCTCCTTCGGAAGCACCGCCACAAATATGCCGCCCCCCTCCCCCGTGGCAATCGCGCGGACCGGTTCGCCTGCATGCACAATGACTACGGATGTTTCCCGTCCCGGTGCGGAAAAAAGCTCCACAACCGAACTGTGCGCAAGCACGCGGCGTATTTCGCCGATGAGCACGGAGCCGTTGAACACCATGTCCCCCTCCGCAACCCCCGCCGTTTCTCCCGCATCAAGCAGGAGCGTGTCATAGAGCGTCTGCGGCGGGACCGCAAGCACGCCGGAAATAATTCCTTGATGTTCTTCCCCGCGCCCCCCAAGAGACGCGAGCATATCCCGCTCGGTTTTGAGCGCTTCATAGTCCGCAAAAAGCACCTCTTGCTCACGCACTTTCTCCCTGAGTTTCTCTGCATCACGCACGAGCGCCTCCTTGCTCCGGAAGACGCCCGCAAACTGCCCGACTCCGCGCACGAGCGACTCCCATGCGCCGACAAATAGTCCGCCGCCTGCGTGCACGCCACTGCGAAGTAGCTTCGGGAAAAAGAACTGAAACAGTACGAGGAGTGCCACACACACTCCGAGCACGAGTGCCCGTTTCCACCACATTCCTCCGCGCTTGACGCTACGAATGAGGAGGAAGCTCATCTTCGTTTTCAATTAACACTCCCTTGTAATGTTCAAAATCCTCCAGAATAATTCCGGCTCCGCGCGCCACCGCGGTCATGGGGTCTTCGGAAACATGCACCGGAATTTTTAAGCTCTCGGCAAGCAAATCAGGCAGGCCCTTGAGAAGTGCTCCTCCTCCTACCAGATAGAGCCCGCGCGTCATGACGTCCGAAATAATTTCAGGCGGGGTGGTTTCAAGGACTTCTTTTACGGATTCAATAAGGTGGTCCACAGAAATCGCAATGGCCTCGCGCACTTCAGTGTCGGTGAGCACCACCTCGCGCGGAAGGCCCGTAATGAGGTCGCGCCCCTTGATGGCGGCCTCAAGCGGTGTGTGTAGCGGCAGTACCGAGCCGATGGCGATTTTAAGATTTTCGGCGGTTTTCTCGCCAATGAGCACCTTGAACTCGCTTCGTATGAACGAAATCAGGTCCTGATTGAACTTATCTCCGGCGATTTTTAAACTCTTCGCGCGCACAATGCCGCCAAGCGAAATCACCGCGACGTCAGTCGTGCCGCCGCCGATGTCCACAATCATGTTTCCCACGGGGTCATTGACCGGCAGGCGGATGCCGATGGCTGCGGCCATGGGTTCCTCCACGATATAAACCTGCCGCGCCCCGTTGTTTTTGGTCGCATCGCGCACCGCTCGCGTTTCCACATTGGTAATGCCCGAAGGCACGCCCACCACCACGCGCGGCCCGAGCACTTTTCTGAAATTGGCCTCCGCCTTGCGGATGAGATAGGCGAGCATTTCCTCCGTCACTTCAAAATCCGACACCACTCCCCCGACCAAGGGCTTCACAGCCACGATATGCGGCGGGGTGCGACCGAGCATGTTTTTGGCTTTGACGCCGACCGCGACCACCTGTCCGGTCTTCTGGTTCACGGCGACCACCGATGGCTCGTTTATGACAATCCCCTGCCCGCGCACGTACACAAGCGTGTTGGCCGTTCCAAGGTCAATGCCGATGTCGTTCCACAGATAGGAGTTCAGTTTTTCAAGATGTTTCTTAAACATGGAAAAAGAGATTGAGCGAGAAGCTATCTTAACATTTCTTTGGAGCGAGCGCGTTCTTGACGCTCCCTTCTATGTATGCCATCTTTGCGTATGCCATCTTTGCGTTGGGAAACAAGAACTGGTTTCCTTCTACCCCTACTTATCCCAAATGATTGCGATAGCAATCATTTGGGATAAGTCACAAGCAGGAAATGCTTACGGTTTAATGAGATGAAAGTGAATCAACAATTCAGCTTCGTTGCTTGGGTCAATAAGCACTGTATAGCGCACAAAACGCCGGACTTCAAAAAATTCAACCACAAAATCAATCTGGTCCCGGCAAGGGTACGGATACACAAACACGGATTTCTGCCACGGATAAAACCCAAGTTCACGCAATTTTTCGCGCAACGCTTCACGCGCGCCTTTATATTTCTCGGGAATATCAAAGAGTACTCCGTGCCACCGGCCGTCCCATTTTTCTTCGGCAGGCAATTTCAACCTATCTATGTTAACAGTCACAACACGTTTTCTTCCCTTTTCGGTGAGAATTGCCGTCATCGTGCCATCCTTATTCTCGCGCATACCAATGAGTCGCTCATGCATGAATTCGTGTACCAGGCGGTATAAATACTGACGGTCAATCTTTTTCCACTCCTCCGGAATTTCGCTAAGAATTTTATACTGGCGCCCGAGTGTACCCGCGAAACTGAGCGCAACACCCGCCTCCAAGAGTAAAAGCACCTTTCGCTTCGCCGGACTCCATATCCGCCTTCCTTTCCATCTGGTATATCGTCGCTTCATTGAAATCTTTTCCTCTCCTCAAGATTATCCCAAATGATTGCGATAGCAATCATTTGGGATAAGTAAAGAAAAAGAGTCACTCCAAAAACAACTAATTCAAGCTTCCAAGCAATTCTGCCTCGGTAAGCATGCGCACTTCCCCTGTTTTTCGGTCTTTGACCTCCACTTTTCCCTGTTCAAGCGTTTTTTCACTCATCACGACACGAGTTGGAATGCCAATGAGGTCCGAATCGGCAAATTTCTCCCCTGCCCGCAAATCACGGTCATCAAGAAGCACAGAGATGCCTTTTTGCAGGAGTGTCTTGTAGAACGCCTCCGCCGAGCGCTCTGAATTGCTCCGGCCGACGCCAAGAGAAATAAGATGCACCTTAAACGGGGCCACTGCCTGCGGCCAGATAATACCTTTTTCATCCGAACACAATTCAACAAGCACGCCCATAATCCGCGCCGGCCCGATACCGTACGCGCCGGTTAGCACCGGCACTGACTTCCCTGCCTCATCTTTAAACGTCAGCCCGAGCGGCTCGGAAAACCTTGTGCCCTGCTCAAAAATATTTCCCACCTCCACCGCTGTGCGCTCCACAAGCTCCTCTTTCTTGAGCCCCAAATCAGCCAGCACTTCGTTATTGAGCACTTCCTTGTTCACGGCAAGACGTTTCTCCTCATTAACATACACCGTGTCCTCACCTGCTTCGCAGAGCGTCTGGAATTCGTGCGAGTATTTTGAAAACGAGCCGCCCGAAGCAAATGTCGGATATGTGTGTTTCCCGATGCCGAGCCGCTCAAAAATCACTGCGTACACCCCCTTCACTTTTTCGTAGAGCGCATGGTGCTCCTGCTCGCTTTTTGCAAACGAGTACAAATCCTTCATCAGAAATTCGCGCGTACGGATAATGCCGCTTTTCGCGCGCTCCTCGTTTCTGAATTTGGTTTGAATCTGATACGCGAGTATGGGTAAGTCGCGGTATGACTGCACATATTCCTGCATAATCCGCATCATCACCTCTTCGTGCGTAAACCCAAGCCCCGCCTCACCGCCGGCGCGCAACTTTGTTTTAAACCAATTGTCCACCACTTTGTCGTCCCATCGGCCGCTTTTTTTCCACGGCTCCGGGTCCTGAAGCGCGGTCAAATGCAGTTCCTGCGCGCCAAGTGTATTCATTTCCTCGCGGATAATCGCGACAATATTGCTGAGGACCCGCAATCCCAAGGGCAGGAAAGAATAGACACCGGCCATTTCTTTGTGAATGTATCCGGCGCGAATAAGTAGCTTGGCATTCTTTGCCACTTCATCCGAGGGAGCTTATTTTCTTGTTTTTGTGAATAGCTGACTTTGGCGCATCTTCTTTATTGAAAATTGATAATTGAAACTTGAAACTTATTCTGTGCTTCCTTGCGTGTTTTGGTAAATAATTTGGATTGCAGCATACAATAATGGCCGTATCTTGATTCCTCCTTTCCTAAAGGTCGAAGTCCTCTGAGATACGTCGGCGAAGGTGCCGAATCCCTCGAGGGACGGAGAATTTTATGAAATCCCTCCCGCTTCGCGTACTCCCTTTAAAAAGGGAGAATATGAGGATGTTCTTAATCATATCAGTAAAGGTGCATTTCATACGATACTTGACA
>JAUSHG010000052.1 GCA_030648695.1 bacterium
TGCTCCTGACCACCGCCGGCATGCAACAGTTTAAGAAGTACTACACCGGAGAGGCCGACCCTATGGCAGATTTTGGTTCCAAAAACACGGCTTCGGTTCAGAAATCATTTCGCACCTCCGATATAGACGAAGTGGGGGACGAGAGCCATCTCACCTTTTTTGAGATGCTCGGCAATTTCAGTTTTGGCGGATATTTCAAAGATGAGGCCATCAAACTTGCTCACGAGTTTATCACCAAAGAGATGGGGCTTACTATCTCATATGTAACGGTTTTCAAAGGGAATACGGGAGCCGGCGTACCGCCTGACGAGGAGTCCAAGGCGATCTGGCGCGCCGTAGACCCGAAAATAGAGATAAGAGAGGATGGAATGGAGGATGTCTTCTGGGGGCCGACCGGCGAAACCGGCCCATGCGGCCCCACCACCGAAATCTACTGCAAGAACGGAGCGGGACAGGATATAGAAATCTGGAACATCGTGTTCAATGAGTTTCTCTGCAATGGTTCGCGCGAAGAACTCTTGCAGGGGAGTGCAAAATTGAATCCCTTGCCGTTTAAAGGCATTGATACCGGTATGGGACTGGAGCGCCTTGCCATGGTGGTGCAGGGCACGAAAACTATTTTTGAGACCGATTTGTTCACTCCGATTCAGATGTTCACCAGCACATTGGCTTCCTACGATTTGCCCGCACGTCGTATCATTGGTGATCACTTTCGCGCCGCGGTTTTCCTTACTGCAGATGGAGTGCTACCCTCAAACACCGGCCGAGGGTACATACTCCGGCGCCTGATACGCCGTTCGATATTAAAGGCCCAGAATAAGAGAATTGCTCCGAGTGAAATTACCGCACTAGTAGAAGTTATTTCCTTCGCCTACCGTGATGCATATGGGGAACTATATTCGCAGAGGGAACAAATTTGCCAGGTTATAATCACCGAATCCGAGCAATTTCAGAAAACTCTTCAGCATGGGCTTAAGGAATTTGAGAAGTTATCAATCGCCAATATTTCGGGAAAGGACGCGTTTATGCTCTTTTCGACGTACGGGTTTCCAATTGAACTGACCCGGGAACTTGCGTCAATTCGAAAATTGCAAGTGGACACTGCGGGATTTGCCAAGGAGTTTGAGAAACATCAGGAAGTTTCTCGGGCCGGAGCACACGGCAACTTCAAAGGCGGGCTTGCGGATACCTCGGAGAAAACGACCAAGCTCCATACCGCGCATCATTTGCTTCTAAAGGCGCTCCAGATAGTGCTCGGGCCGCAGGTCAGACAGCGGGGGAGCAATATTACGCAGGAGCGGCTGCGCATTGACTTCAGTCATGGCGAGAAGATGACGGATGAGCAGAAAAAGGAGGTGGAACGGATTGTGAACGAAAAGATTAAGGAGAATTTGCCGGTTGTCCGTACCGAAATGGTGAGAGAGGAGGCGGAGAAACTGCACGCGGAGCATGAATTCGGTGCCAAATATCCGGAGCGAGTGTCGGTGTACTCGGTCGGGCCCTTGAGCAGTGCATTTTCAATTGAGTTCTGCGGCGGGCCGCATGTGGAGAATACCGGAGTGCTTGGCGCCTTTAAAATTCAAAAAGAAGAGGCCGTGGCCGCAGGAATTCGGAGAATAAAGGCGGTCCTGAGCTAGATTCGAGAAGTGAGAGCCGACCCCAGTACCAGAGCAAGCTCGGTACGGGGCAGGAAAACGAGACCGGAACACGCTAACAAAAAACCCGCAGACCAAACAGCACTCTTCTGTCATTCCCGCGTAGGCGGGAATCCAGATTTCCATTGCGGCCTCTGGATCCCCGCATTCGCGAGGATGACAAGAAAGTAAGTTTCGTAATTCAAGAATATGAACTCGGGAATATAAAAATACCCGCAGACCAAACAGCATCTGCGGGTTCCCCTGTGGTGAGGATCTTTGAATTTCTCTGAAAGGATCGGATATCAGCAAACATTCGCTTGCTGACCAATATTGAGTAACGATAGCATATTTTCTCCGGCCAGGAAGTGAAAACGAAAATCCGCCTCGCATCTCGGCTCTCGGTTCTCGGTTCTTCTTGCGTGTTATACCCCGTGCCACAATCATCTGATGGCCACTGTATCACACGGTACAGCTATTGTAGTGCATATATTCTCCATAACTATATGTAAATAATTGTGGCACGGGGTATACTATTCTCATGCCGTTATTCTCGCGGAAAAAGAAAAGCAGTGTCGTGCTTCTCTTTGATGTCGGAAGCGGAAGCGTGGGAGGAGCCATCGCCGTGCTCGGAGGAGGTTTCCCCTCCATTCTCTACGCCGTGCGCCGCGAAATACCGCACGGAGAGCAGACCGCAGACCGTCTGCTCGCAAAAATGCTGCAAGCCCTTTCGTCGGTACTGCATCTCATGTTGCATGAGGGCTTTGACAGCGCCGGATTTCGCGGCGAAGCACCGGACATTGCCGAAGCGCTCGTGTTCCTTTCCGCGCCATGGGCTATTTCGCGGACGGATTTCCTGCACCTGAAGAACGACAAATCCATCCCCATTACCGAAGACCTGTTCAGGGAACTGCTGATTAATCACAAGCGCGAAAATGAGGCGGCACATACCCTGGTGCCAATTGAGCAGAAGCTCATCAAGGCGGAACTGAACGGCTATGAGACGGCCACTCCCTACAGCAAGGCGGCGCGTCACGCCGTGTTTGCCATATTCTCCAGTTTTTCCGAAGAGGAGGTCGTACGAAAAACCGAAGCCCTGATTCTGCGCACACTGCATCCGCGCCGAGTGTCATTCCATTCGTTTTCTCTTTCCGCAGCCGCTGCGCTCCAGACCCTCTATCCGGAGGTTCCCGACTTTCTCGTGCTGGATGTAAGCGGAGAGCAGACCGAGGTTGCGGTGGTCAAGGAGGGAGTGCTTCTTGAGACCATTACCTTTCCGTTCGGACGAAATCACTTCATACGCCGGCTCGCGCGGAATACCGGCGCACCTGCCGCATCAGTGTCCTCTTTTTTCAAACTCTACGGCGAGGGGCGGGGAGAGGGGCCGCTCTTTGAAGCGGGAGAAAAAAGCGCTTCGCGTGCGGGAAGCGAATGGCTGAATCACTTTGAGCGCGCGGTTTCCGCCTTTTCCGCGGAGCTCTTTCTCCCGCCGACCGTGTTTGTAACCGTTGATGAGGATATCCGTTCTTTTATTGCGAAATTAGTCAGGCAGGTGGATGTCGGCACCATTACACCCGGAGGCCGCCCATTTCGTCCGGTGCACGTAACCGAAGATCTCCTGGACTCCGCGCGAAGCAGTGCCTCGCCGGCAGGCAGGAGCGAGGGCTCGCAGCGTTCCTCTGCTTCCATCGGAGCTGACCCGTTTTTACAGCTTGAGGCGGTATTTTCAGGAAAGTTGCGGGGTGAGTCACCGGACGTGTAACTTTCCACATTTGTTCGGGCAAGGGCGGAGGATTTAGAAATCCCTCCCCGCCTCATTTTTCAGAAAAAGTTGGGCGGATGCTCCCTTTAGGAAAGGGAGCATCAGAGGCGTTGTTCGGAAGGTATGGAGAATTACCCAGATGCCTCTTGACCCCGCGGGAACAAATGTACTACACTCTCTGTATATGCGCGGTGTCGCGGCTTGCTATGTCAAAGAATATGTTACGAGACGTGTTACCCTCCGATAGACGCTCAATCCGCCAAATTCCAATGTCAGAACGAGATACACAACGACAGGCCTTTTCCGGTGATATCAAATATGAGCGTGAGGAATCCCCTGAATCGGTGCGTGCGCCGCGCCGCCGTTTTCGCATGGGAAAATTGCTGTGGCTTTGTGCGGGCGCCTGCATACTCATTGCCGTGTTTTTCTTAAGTGGCAGTGTGCGCGGAGCCACCATCACGGTAACTGCAAAGAAAGCTCCTCTCTCCCTCAATGCTGATTTCAACGCGGGGCGCCTCGGCGAGGGGCTGACCTTTACCGCTATTCCGCTTTCCGCCACGGGGGAGGAAGTGGTGCCGGCAGAAACGCTCAAAAAGGTTTCCGAGCGCGCAAGCGGTACGCTCACCATCTACAACAATTACTCCAAGGAGGACCAGCGCCTCATCAAAAATACGAGGTTTGAGAGCCCAAAAGGACTTATGTACCGCATAGACAAATCAATTGTCATTCCCGGCCGGACGCTTAGGGACGGAAAGGTGATTCCCGGAAGCATTGAGGCGCTGGTATTTGCGGATTCACCGGGAGAGGAATACAACAGCGGGCAAACGGACTTTACCATTCCCGGATTCAAAAATGATGCATCCCGCTACTCGGCGCTATACGCGCGTTCCAAAACCGCGCTTTCAGGCGGCATAGACGGTACCATCCGCACTCCGTCCGATTCGGTACAGGCGGCGGCCGAAAGCAAACTGCGCGAGAAGCTTCAGACAGAGCTCCGGCAAAAAGCGCAGGAGGCGGCCGGCAGCGACAAGGTGCTCTACGACAATGCCCTCGTCATCAAATTTGAACCTTTGCCTCTTGAAACCCGCAGTGACGACAAGGCGGCTGTCCGCGTGAGTGCAACCGCTGTGGCGTACCTGTTTGACCGCGATACGCTTGAGCAGGCGGCGGCGGAAAAAGGAGTCCGCACTTACAACGGTCTGCCTGTTGAAGTGCCGGAGTTGGATACGTTCTCGTTTGCGTTCCTGCCGCCGCTGCCCTCCGCCACGACTGCCATGACCGAGATTAAGTTCAAGCTTCAGGGCGAGGGAAATGCAATCTGGGTCTATGAAAAGGAGGAACTCAAGACCGCATTGCTCGGAAAGGCGCGTGATGACCTTGCGAGCACGATTTCCGCATTTCCCACCATTGAAAAGATTGATGTGGCCATACGCCCGTTCTGGAGCCGCCGTCTGCCCGACAATCCAAAGAAGATTGAAGTGAAGGAGGCCGCGGCAAGCACTGACCAGTAACTACTGACTGTTAATGGTTAACAGTTACGAGTGATAAGTTGCTGGATATTGACGCTGAAGCAACCTTCTGCTATTCTTAATGCGCTCTTTTTGAGCAACATTTCGTTTTGTAAATGCAAGATTCAAAAGCAAAAAATACGGTAATGGGGGTTGTGACCGAGGCATTGCCGGATACGCTTTTTAAAGTGCGTCTTGAGAAGGGCGAGGAGCTTCTTTCGTTTCTTGCCGGCAAGATGCGGATAAACAGGATTCGGGTGCTTATCGGCGACAAAGTGGCCGTGGAGCTTGACCCGTACGGAGGCAAGGGTAGGATAGTTAAAAGAATGTAGCTAGGTAGCTTGTTAGCTTTTTAGAGAGCCGAATCCTAAACAGCTAAGAAGCTAAACAGCTAAGAAGCTGTTTTTTTATGAAAGTAAAAGCATCAGTCAAAAAAATCTGCGCCCAGTGCAAAGTCGTCCGCCGGAAGGGGTACGTGTATGTCATTTGCACCGGCAATCCGAGGCATAAACAGCGTCAAGGTTAGCAGGGCTAACCTTGAACCATTAACTCTTAACTTCTGACTGTTAACGGTTAAGAGTTAGTGGTTAACAGTTTAATTCGTATGCGTATCTCTGGTATCAACATTCCGGACAACAAGCGATTGCCCTACGGACTGCGGGCGATTTATGGCATCGGCCACGCACGCGCCGCGCGCATTTTGAGCAATGCCAAAGTGGACGTGAACAAGCGCGGCAAAGAGCTTACGCCAGACGAGGAGAATGCTATCCGTAAGGAGATTGAGCGGTTTAAAATTGAGGGCGAGCTCAAGCGCGAAATCAGCGGAAATATCAAGCGCCTCAAGGATATCAAAAATTACCGAGGGGTACGGCACACGCGGGGACTTCCGGTTCGGGGACAGCGGACCAAGACCAACTCGCGCACTCGCCGCGGAAATGTCAGGAAGACCATGGGAACCGGACGAAGGGCGGTGGAGAAGAAGTAAGCGCTAAACAGACGCGAAACTGGCACGCAAAACCGACGCAAAACATCTTATTCGCAGTATTCGTATAATTCGTAGATTCGTATTTTCATTCGTATGGGAAAGAAACGCATAGCATCAAAAGGGGAGACCGGAGCCGGAACCGAAGCCGGAAAGACCGGGGGGTCGCAGAAGAAACGCCAGCTTCTGCGCGGCATTTTATACGTGGAATCTACCTACAACAATACCCGCCTGACACTTACCGATGAGAAGGGAAACACGGTTGCCGCATCATCAAGCGGAGCACTGGGATTCAAAGGCGCCAAGAAAGGAACTCCCTTTGCGGCCGCCAAAGTCGGGGAAACCATTGCACTGCGGGCGCAGGCCTTCGGACTGAAAGAGGTGGCGGTAGTGGTAAAGGGAGTCGGTTCAGGCAGAGAATCTTCCATCAGAAGTTTTGCCAACAAGGGTTTCGGTCTTTTGAGCATCCGAGACGCGACACCGGTGCCGCATAACGGCCCGCGGCCTCCGCGCCCCCGCAGAGTTTAACAGGAAGTAGCTTGTAGCTTATTAGCTTTTTAGGAAGAGTCAGAACCTAATTAAGCTAAACAGCTACAGCGCTAAACAGCTAATAAGCTATGAAAATAGGACCACGATACAAAATAGCCCGCCGCCTCGGCCCTGATGTGTTTGAGAAAACGCAGGGTCCCAAGTTTGCCGCGCGAGCCGCGGGCCGAATGGACCGGAAGAAGAAGCGTCCGTTTAGCCGCAGTGATTTTGCGCTGCAGCTTCGCGAGAAGCAGAGAGCGCGCATGATTTATGGAATGGGCGAGCGCCAGTTCGGACGCTACGTCAAGCAGGCGGAGGCCAAGAAAACCGTCCGCGACGATGAAATGCTCTATCAGTCGCTTGAAACGCGCCTGGACAATGTTATCTTCCGCCTGCATCTCGCTCCAAGCCGCCAAGCATCACGCCAGCTGGTATCCCACGGGCACTTTGCGGTAAACGGCGTGCGGGTAACGATTCCTTCCTATGGCGTAAAGAAAGGTGATGTCATCACCATTAATTCGCGGAGTAAAAACAAGGTTCCGCTTCAAAATATCGCAGACAAAGTGCGCGATTATGAGCCGCCGGCTTGGCTCCGGTTTGACCTGATCAAGAGCGAGGGGACGGTGGTGGGATTGCCGAAACTCATCAAAAGCGAACTTCCGTTCAATATTTCCGCAATTCTTGAGTTCTACCGAAGGTAACTTCTTGCAAAAATCGGTAAAGTAGGTTATACTGTGGTTTCATTTTTTAACAGATTTTAATAGAAAAGGGCGGTTTTATTAAAGTAATTTGGCGGCCGTGGGAAACGAGTGAGTTATGGTTCGACGGTAGGCTCACCATTCTGAGCTTGTCGAAGAATAGAATTCCCGGCCGCACACACTATGCCAGATTTCAATATTGTACTTCCTTCAAAACCGAGGATTGTGAAGGAAGAGGGCTTCGCAGGTTCCTATGAAATAGACGGGCTGTATCCGGGATACGGGCACACGCTCGGCAATTCACTGCGCCGCATCATCCTCTCGTCCCTCCCGGGAGCGGCCATCACCGGCATCAAAATAGCCGGAGTAGAACACGAATTTTCCACACTCGGGGGCCTGCAGGAAGACATTGTGACAATGATTCTGAACCTCAAGCGCGTCCGAATGTCACTTGCGGGCGATGAGCCGCAGACGCTTACACTCAATGTAAAGGGTATCAAGAAAGTAACTGCCTCGGACATCAAGGCACCCGGGCAGGTTTCTATTTTGAATCCTGAACAGCATGTCGCCACGCTGACCGAGAAAAATACGGAGCTTTCCATGGAGATTCGGGTGGAAAAAGGGCTCGGCTATATGCCCAAGGAAATACTCCAGAAAGACCGCGTTGAAATCGGGCAGATTACGCTTGATGCGATTTTTTCTCCCATCCGCCGCGTAAATTACGAAGTTGAGAACATGCGCGTGGGAAACCGAACCGACTTCAACCGCCTCAAACTGTTCATCGAAACGGACGGTTCACTGCTTCCGAATGAGGCACTTGAACGGGCCATTCAAATCATGATTGCCCAGCTTAAGGCCATCGTTGGATTTGAGGAGCCGGCAGTTGAGGCACCGGAAGGCGAGGCAGGTGTAGCGGAGAAAGAGGCACCCAGACGCGAAATTGATACCGAACTTCTGAAAACCCGCATTGAGACCATGGGGCTGTCCCAGCGGACCGCAAATGCACTGACCGGAGCGAACATCCGGACGCTCGGCGGCCTTGCACGGAAGAAGGAGGAAGACATTCTGGACATTGACGGATTGGGAAGTAAAGGCATGCAGGAAATCAGGAAAGTATTGGCGGGATACGGCATCATCTTAAAATAGGAAGTAGCTGGTAGCTTTTTAGCTTATTAGGAAAAAAGAAAATCCCTAAAAAGCTAATCAGCTAATCAGCTAAGAAGCTACATATGAGGCATTCAAACAAAGTAAAAAAATTGAGCCGGAAGCGAAAAGTGCGAAAAGGACTCGTACGCGGACTTACCTATGCACTGTTGCGGGACGGCAAAATAAAGACCACCGAGGCAAAGGCAAAGGCCATGCGCCCGGCGGTTGAACGGCTCATCACGATTGCCAAGGAGGAAACACTGTCCTCCCGCCGTCTTTTGCTGACCCGTCTTCCGAATCGGCGTGTTACCAAGTCGCTTGCCGCAAAAATCGCACCGCGCTACGCAGACCGAAAGGGAGGTTACACCCGCATCATCAAAGTGGGAAGGCGTGTGAGCGATGGAGCGAGGATGGCCATTATAGAATTAGTATAGTAGCTTGTAGCTTATTAGCTGTTTAGGAAATTCATTTCTAAAAAGCTAACCAGCTAAGAAGCTAAACAGCTATGGCAAAGTATATAATTGATGCACAAGGCAAGAAGCTGGGGCGGGTCGCAAGCGAGGCGGCTCATCTTTTGCGTGGCAAGGGAAGTGCCGGCTTTACCCCCAATGAACTTCCGGAAACAATGGTGGAAATCATCAATGCAGCCAAACTGTCCGTAACCGTGAAAAAAGACGAGGGAACCGAGTACACACGGTACACGGGTTATCCGGGCGGATTCAAGACGCAGACGCGGAAGGAATTCACCAAGAAGAGGGGACACGTGGAGCTGCTCCGCCGGACGATTCTCGGAATGCTCCCGAAGAACCGTTTGCGCCCCCGAATTATCCGGCATCTTACCGTTAAAAACTAATCGTGATACCAATCTACGAATGCATGCGAATGTTACGAAAGAATACGAATCCCGACTTAATTAGTATGTTTTCGTAGCATTAGTACCCATTAGTTGTTTCGTATCATACTTTTATGGAAACTGAAACAAAAACTGAACGATATATTGAAACCGTAGGCCGCCGCAAAACCGCAGTGGCTCGAGTACGTTTGACGCCTTCGGCTCCGAAGACCTCTATAGAAGCAAATGAGCAGGAGATGGAAACGTATTTCAAGACCGCCGACCAGCGCCGTGTCGCGCTTGAGGCCATTGTCAAAGGAAAGCCCAACGGAAAATTCAAAATCACCGCGCGTCTCTCCGGCGGCGGGCTCTCCGGACAGGCGGAGGCCTTGCGCCACGGCATTGCACGCGCGCTTATCATCCATGACCCTGAATTGCGCAAAAAGCTCAAAAAGGCGGGATTTCTCAAACGCGACCCGCGTGCAAAAGAGCGCCGCAAGTTCGGATTGAAGAAGGCAAGAAAGTCACCGCAGTGGTCTAAACGGTAAACTAACCCCGCAGTGGAGCAAGAGGTAGTGATGCATAATCGCTGATTTCAATAAAAAAGGGGACCCCCCAACACAACATTTGGAGAGTCCCTACATTTAGGCTACCACAGCATGGCCTGCAAATGGGTTGCTTTCGAGGAGAACCAGTTCGGTAACCTTTGCACGAATTTTGAACTCGTTAAACCACCTTACGTGAATGTAATGGTCGGTGTACTCGCAGGTATCCGGATCATCAATTTCAAACACGATACCCTTTGTGCCAATAGGCACGCCCAATTTCTGAAGCCCCGGAGAAGCTTCGACCATATCGCCAATCCGTATACAGCCAAGACTTTCCCACTGCATAGCGCGAACATGCCGACCTTGCACTAAAAGGCGACAGCCGACCGAGTCTCGATCGACTATGGCAACTTCATTTCGATATCGCATAATCGCATACCTTCCTTTCTCGTTTTTTCGCAAGGTTCTTGCGCAAAACTAAAAAATAGGATATCATACGTTACATTAAGCGTCAATGATCGTTACGTCATGCAGAGCGAGGACAAAAATAGCAACCCAGCCAAGGACACTGAGCTCACATTTGAGCCGGAAGGTGATTCCGAAAATCTAAAAGACCCGGCCGCCGCCGTGCGGAAACTCAAGGAACAGCTGAAATCCTGCCAAAAAGAGAGGCAGGAGTATCTTGACGGCTGGCAGAGAGCCAAAGCGGACTACGTCAACGCAAAGAAGGAGGAGGAGAAGGAGCGCTCCAAATTTGTAAAGTTCTCGCAGGAGACGCTCATAAAGGAGCTTCTTCCCGCTTTGGACAGTTTTCATATAGCATTCGGCAACAAGGACGCATGGGAGAAGGTGGACCTCAACTGGCGCATGGGTGTACAGCATATTTATACTCAACTTCACTCGGTACTCCAAAAAAACGGAGTAACACTGATTGAGCCGAATATTGGCGACCCATTTGACCCGCGCAGACATTCGAGCATAGAAACGGTGTCGGTTTCAAACAAAGAGGAGGATGGTACCGTGCGCGAGACGGTGCAAAAAGGATATCTGCTTCACGGAAAGGTGGTGGAACCCGCCAAAGTGAGAATCGGCGAGTTTGCCGATTCTCATCCCCGTGAAAACGGGGAGCCAGTTCTGGATTCCCGCCTACGCGGGTGAGAAGCGAATACATGGAGCTTTGCAAGACTTTGAGCGTTATGTCTTCAGAATGCGAAAAGTGTACAGTTCCTGTAAGGAATGACAAAAAATAACATGCTGACTTTTGAGCGACAATCCGAGATTTTTGAGCGCATAACCCGCGACCAGCGCGGGAAACTTTTTCGCGTCCGCTTCGTCATTATAGAAAGAGGCGGCTTACTGCGAGGAAAGATTCTCTCCTGCGAACCTGTTTTTGAAATTCCGACTGTCAAAGGTCAACGGTCAACTGTTAATGGCTCATCTCTGTGTCTGCCATGCTTTATCGGAGCAGGTACACATGCCACATCCCGACTTGCAGTACGTAAGGTTACATCCCCCTTTTCTTCTTTTGATTTTCTAACTTCTATTAAAATCCGCGCCCCCTCTCTTTTCTGAACTACTGACTACTGACTACTTACTACTAACTACTAACTACAATGGGACGCATATTAGGAATTGACCTCGGCACCACCTACTCCGCCATGGCGGTCATGGAGGGAGGCGTGCCGAAGATTATAGAAAACGCGGAGGGGGCGCGGACTACTCCCTCAATTGGCGCAGTATCAAAAACCGGCGAGCGGCTCGTGGGACTTTTGGCGAAGCGGCAGGCCGTTACCAACCCAAAAAGTACCGTTACGACCATCAAGCGCTTCATTGGGCACAATTTTGACGACCCTGCAGTGCAGAAGGACATCAAGACCGTTCCGTATGAAGTCCGAAAATCCTCTACCGGAGGTATTGAGGTGAAGATGGGCGAGCAATGGCAGAGGCCGGAAGAAATCTCGGCGCAGATTCTGCAGAAGCTCAAAACAGACGCAGAAGCGCGTCTTGGCGAGAAAATCACCGAGGCGGTTATTACCGTACCTGCCTACTTCAACGACAGCCAGCGGCAGGCCACCAAGGACGCGGGCAAAATCGCGGGATTGGATGTGAAGCGCATTATAAACGAGCCGACGGCGGCGGCGCTTGCCTATGGCTTCAACAAAAAGAAGGATGAAAAAATCGTAGTGTTTGACTTTGGAGGCGGTACCTTTGATATCTCGGTCTTGGAAGTGGGGGATGATGTGATTGAGGTCAAAGCTACGGACGGCGACTCACACCTTGGAGGCCATGACATTGACCAGAAGATTCTCCACTATCTGGCGGATGAGTTCAAAAAGCAAAGTGGTGTAGATGTACGCAAGGACTCTCTCGCACTCCAACGCCTTGATGAGGCCGCGGAAAAGGCCAAAATTGAACTTTCCACCGCCCTTGAAACCGAAGTCAATCTTCCGTTCATCACCTCCGGAGCCGAAGGTCCGATGCACCTCGTCATCAAGCTCTCCCGCGCAAAATTGGAGGAACTCGCACGCGAGTTTGTGGACCGTGCCATGAGTATCACCAAACGAGCCATGGAGGCCTCGCCGTTTAAAGTGCCAGATATCAACGAGGTGATTCTCGTCGGAGGGCAGACGCGCATGCCGCTTATTCAAGCGCTGGTCAAAGAATTCTTCAAGAAAGAACCCCATATGGGAGTGAATCCCGATGAGGTGGTAGCGCTTGGCGCTGCCATTCAGGGCGGAATTCTCGGAGGAGACGTCAAAGACGTGCTTCTGCTTGATGTTATCCCTCTTTCTCTCGGCCTTGAAACGCTCGGAGGTGTTGGAACCAAACTGATTGAGAAGAACACTACCATTCCTACTGCGCGCTCGCAGACCTTTTCCACGGCGGCTGATAATCAGACCAGTGTTGAGATTCATATCGTGCAGGGCGAGCGGCCTTTGGCGGCGGATAATAAATCACTCGGCCGCTTTATTCTGGACGGTATTCCGCCTTCTCCGCGCGGTATGCCGCAGATTGAGGTTACCTTTGACGTGGACGCAAACGGCATTCTCTCCGTAAAGGCCAAGGACAAGGCGAGCGGCAAAGAACAGTCCATCAAAATTGAGGCACGTTCCTCGCTTACCAAAGAGGAAATTGAGAAGATGAAAAAAGACGCAGAGGTGCATGCGGCAGAGGACGAAAAGCGCAAGGAGGCAGTGGAGGCAAAGAATCTTGCCGAGCAGCTTGTGTACACATCTGAAAAGGCACTCAAAGATGCGGGAGACAAAGTGCCGGCAGAAATGAAAAAGACGATTGAAGAAAAAATCGCGGCGCTTAAGACCGCGATAGGCGGGACTGATGCGGATAAAATTAAATCTGCAACGCAAGAACTCTCGGCCGAAATCCAGAAGATGGGACCGCACATGGCCGCCTCCGCTCAAAGCAGCTCCGGCGAGCCAAAGCAACAGCCGCCCGGCGATGACAAGGGGCCTAATCCTGATAAGAATCAGGACGGCCAAGGTGGCGACGGTCCTGTCCGCGACGCCGATTTCAAGGAAAAATCGTAGGACTTTTCTCTGTCATTCCCGCGCAGGCGGGAATCCAGTTTTACAAGGTTCAACCTTCGCTACAAGGTTGAACCTTGTAGTTTTAGAATAAAAAAAAGGCACCTCCCGAAGGAAGATGCCAAATACCAGAGTGAAAGGTTAATTTTGTCGTTCCCATCCAGCAGCCGCCAGCATCGCCTGCTGTTCCTTTGTCGGCTCCCACGTTCTAAATTGGTTCCCCAAACAATCTCGTAAATCAACCTGCCAGTACGATTCCATCCTCGCCTCTGCAGGATCTGCCTCCAGGAATTTCACTGCGACAGCGACAAGTCCCTCGTCCATTCCGCAGAGCTGAAATTCCATCCCTTCAATCGGAATGAAGTTGAATTCCTTCCAGATGACGTAGAGATAATTCACATTAGGTTCAAAATCCACAGCAATGATAAATCGAAGTCTCATTTTCTGCCGTCCTTTCATTCGACCATAGGTTGTTGCAAAGTACCGAATCGCATGATAACATGATGGTTCTATACCGTCAAGTGTTATCGGCTGCGCGCTTACCCTATACTTATCTGTAATTCTACTCTTATTCGCAGCCATTCGTAGATTCGCATAATTCGTTAATTCGCATATTCATTCGTATGTCAAAAGATTATTACTCCGTCCTCGGCGTCCAAAAGACCGCCACAAAGGACGAAATCAAAAAGGCGTTTCGCACCCTCGCCCACAAACTTCACCCCGATAAAAAAGGCGGTGATGAACAGAAGTTCAAGGAGGTGAACGAGGCCTATACGGTGCTTTCTGATGACAAAAAGCGCGGCGAGTACGACGCGTACGGGCGCGTGTTTTCAGGTGGCGGACAGGGAGGTGGCGCAGAAGGATTTCAGGGTGATTTTGGCGGATTTGATTTCAGCGATTTTGCGCGGCAGGGAGGATTCGGACAAGGAGGCGCCGGCGTTGAGTTTGACCTCGGCGATATTTTTGGCGATTTCTTTGGCGGCC
>JAUSHG010000053.1 GCA_030648695.1 bacterium
TACCCTGTGTGAAGAAGAGCAGAAAGTAGAAGACAGCCCATGCCGCGGCCGTCCAGAAAAAGAGAGTTCCGCAGAGGTACGCGAATGATGGTTTCATAGGTCAGATTAATTGGACTGCAGGCAGATTATAATAGAGGTCTCGATAAGTCAATAAAAAACCGCCGGCACAGAATGCACGCTGTACCGACGGAGGAGGAACCTGTGAAGGCCAAGGTACCCTTCGCGAAGGTTCGGGTCTACTGTATGCCTCTTTTCCCGACAGGTCAAAGGCCAATGTTGACTTTATGCCCTCTTTTCTGCTAGTATTTCCCCACGCCAGTCGGCGGTTTTTGTTGAAAATCAAGGAGAGTGGGGGAATATAAGGTTTTCTGTCCAGCACCATTTTTGGTCTAGAAGTTTCTACACATCAAAAAGGGTGCTGGACGATGATTTTTATAGTCGCTTCGCTCCTTAAAAATCAATCGCATGACACGCTCAGTCAAAAATGGACCATATGTAGACCCGCGCGTAAAGAAGAAAATCGCGGGAAAGCGCGCGGACAAGACCCCGCCCATTAAAACATGGTCACGCGCCTCCACCATTGCTCCGGAAATGGTGGGTTTCAAGTTTTTGGTGCACAACGGCAAGGATTTTCCGGAAGTGCTCGTGAGCGAGGAAATGGTGGGGCACCGTTTGGGCGAGTTTTCACAGACCCGCAAGTTCATCCGCCACGGAGGCAAGATGCAGAAGGAGCTTGAAATGAAGAAGAAAGAGGGCGAAATCGCGTCCGCACAGGCAGCCAAGGCGCCGCCGGCAGCCGCAGGAGCAAAGAAGTAGTTTAGAAGTTGTAAGTTCCGCTCGCCGACTCGCTCAAAGTTCCGGAAACTTAAAACCTATAAACTTAAGCGCAGCGTAACGTATCAACTATTATGAAGGCCATTCTCAACAACTACAGACAGTCCCCGCGCAAGATGCGGCTTGTGGCGGATGCGGTGAAAGGCAAGACCGTTTTGCAGGCGCGTGCTGTGCTTGCCTTTATGCCCAAAGCCGCCGCGGCTCCGCTTCGAAAACTTCTGGAGAGCGCTGTTGCAAATGCCAAGATAAACGACAAGGTGTCGGATGAGTCGGTCCTTCGCATCAAGGATTTCCGAGTGGACGGCGGCGTGGTGCTCAAGCGTTTTATGCCGCGCGCCCGCGGGTCAGCATTCCGCATCAAGAAGCGAACAAGCAAAGTTACTTTAATTTTGTCAGAACAAAAACCAAAGTAACTTGAACTCTTAACTTTTGACTATTCACTGTTAACAGTTAAGAGTTAATGGTTAATAGTTTTCTATCATGAGCCACATCGTTCATCCATACGCGCATCGCCTCGGCATCATCAAGGATTGGAAGTCCCGCTGGTTTGGCGTGAAAGGGGAGTATCAGAAGTTTCTGCGCTGTGACATATTGGTGCGCGAATTTTTGGCAAAGCGCCTGCGGGGCATGTTTGTAAGCTCCGTTGATATTGAACGCGGACCCACACTCTTCAGGATTATTATCCGCACCTCCCGCCCGGGACTGTTGATAGGACGAAGCGGCGAAGGAGCGGTAAAGCTCAAGAATGAACTACTCGGCTTTATGCGCAAGCACAAGCTCTCCGGAGGGGAGAATTTCAAACTGGATATTGAAGAGGTGCGTTCGCCGGAATCAAATGCCGCGATTGTCGCACAGCTTGTCTCTGAAGGGCTGGAGAAGCGCCTTCCGTTTCGCCGCGTCATGAAGCAGACCCTGGATAAGGTAATGGCCAACCGCGATGTGTTGGGAGTAAAAGTGTACTTGGGCGGCCGGCTGGGGGGTGCTGAAATGGCACGTACCGAAGAGCTCAAGCGCGGGCGTATTCCGCTTCAGACGCTTCGTGCCGATATTGATTTTGCCCGGATGCGCGCGCATATGACCTACGGCGATATCGGCATCAAGGTGTGGATTTATAAGGGAGAGATTTTTGAAGACACAGAGAAACCGAAAAAATAAGTACCAATGTTCAATTATCAATGTTCAATCAATTTTTAATCAACTAATCTTCAGGATCCTTTGAAAATTGAAAATTGAGAATTGATAATTGAAAATTACTACTATGTTACTGCCCAAAAAAATCAAATATCGCAAATGGCACACCATGCGCCGCAATGCTCTTAAGCCGCTTATTGCTTCACGGGGCACAAAGGTTTCTTTCGGTTCGTTCGGGCTGAAGGCGCTCACTGTTGGCCGCATCCGTTCAAACCAGATTGAGGCCGCGCGCAAAGTACTTTCCCGCAGTGCCGGCAAGACCGGAAAAATCTGGATACGTATTTTCCCCGACCGCCCGTATACGCAGAAGCCGCCTGAAGTGGGAATGGGCAAGGGCAAGGGCGACCCGCAGGGGTATTGTTTTCAGACCGAGCCGGGACGTGTACTCTTTGAGATTGACGGAGTGGGGGAAACGGAAGCAACCAGTGCCCTTTCCAAGGCCGGAGCCAAATTACCGATAAAGACCAAAGTTGTAAGGCGAATGTAGTTAATACGAACGTACGAACGCCGGTACGAAATACGAAAGGGCAAGACAGTATTCATTCGAGTTTCGTATTTCGTAAATATTTCGTAAGTTCGTAGTGTATAGAATATGAAAGACAAAAATGAACAGGAATTGCATGGAGAGCTTGAGGCGGTGCGCGAGAAACTGCGCGCCTGGAGATTTGCCATGACCGGAAGCAAGACAAAAAATGTGAAGGAGGGAAAAGGATTCAGGAAGGACATAGCGAGAATACTTACCGAGCTAAACAGTCGAAAGAAAAATACGAAGGTGTAATTTTCAATTATCAATTTACAATTTTCAATCAATTCTGGAATTAAATAATTTTCAAAATTCTCGGGATTTGTTTGATAATTGATAATTGAACATTGATACTTTAAAAATATGGAATCAGCAAAACAAAAATCAACAGGTCGGGTGCTAATCGGCACGGTGGTGTCTACAAAGATGAAGGACACTATTGTGGTTCTGGTATCGCGTTTTGTTAAACATCCGAAGTACCGTAAATATATGCGCTACACAAAGCGTCTGAAGGTGCATGATGCGGGAAACACCAAGCAGATGGGGGAGAAGGTGGAGATTGTTGAATGCCGCCCTCTTTCTAAAGACAAGCACTTTAGAATAGTTTAGAAGTTACGCTTCGCTTAAGTTTGAAGTTTATAAGTCAGAAAACTTATAGCGAGCGCAGCGAGCGAAACTTACCAACTTTTAACTTATAACTATGATCCAGCCACGTTCCATTGTTATAGTCGCGGACAATTCGGGCGCCAAAATCGGCCGCATTTTCAAGGTGCTCGGCAGTTCTAAAAAGCGCTATGCCCGAATCGGCGAACTGGTGGTGCTTTCCGTTCAAAAAGCCGAACCTCGAAAAGCAGTCAAGAAAAAGGATGTACTGCATGCGGTTGTGGTGCGGAGCCGTGCGGCTATGCGCCGCAGGGACGGTTCCTACATCCGGTTTGACGAGAACGCCGTAGTGATTGTTGAAAAAGACAAGAAAGAGCCGATTGCGGGACGTGTGTTCGGGCCCATGCCGCGTGAACTGGGTGAACACGGATTCCACACCATTTTATCCAAAGCGTCCGAAGTAGTATAAAGAAGGTTCCAGGTTTCAGCTTTTAGGTTTTAGGAAGTCAGTTTCCAACCTAGAAGCTAACAGCTAGAAGCTAAAAGCTTATGATACACAAAGGAGACAATGTCATAGTGATTTCCGGAGCGCACAAGGGCAAGACCGGAAAAGTGCACCAGTTGCTTCGCGAGAGGCAGTTGGTGGTTGTTGAGGGTGTGAATCTGCGCAAGAAGCACGAACGCGCGCGCCGCGCCAATCAGAAAGGGCAGTTGATTGAAAAGGCCATGCCCATCTCCCTCTCCAATGTGTCGCTCATTGACTCCGCCTCAGGAAAAGCCACACGGGTCGGCCGCAAGCAGGTGGGAGAGAAGTGGGTACGGGTAAGCCGGAAGTCGGGCAAGGAAATCTAGCTTATTAGCTGATTGGCTTTTTAGCTTTTTAGGGAATTGACTAATAAGCTAAGAAGCTACAAGCTAAACAGCTTTTACTATTATGAAAGCACAATCCATCAAAACTAAAGAAAAAGAGGCATTCAATGTGCTGAAAGAAAAGGCGGGGTATAAAAACCCCATGCAGGCGCCGCGCCTGCGTAAGGTGGTGATTTCGGCGGGAGTCGGGTCGTTTAAGGACAAGAAGAAGTTTGCCACCGTGGAAGACCGTCTGGCCAAAATTACCGGACAGAAAGCCGCACCGCGTGCAGCCAAGAAATCCATTGCCGCCTACAAGTCACGGCAGGGAGATACGGTGGGGTATCAAACCACTCTGCGCGGTCCGCGCATGTACGGATTTTTGGACAAGCTTATTGCCATAGCGCTCCCGCGCGTGCGCGACTTCCGCGGTATTCCCGAGGCCTCCGTGGATGAAATCGGAAACCTTACTATCGGCGTGCGTGAACATACTATTTTCCCCGAGGCCTCTGACGAGGACCTGCGCGACGTATTCGGCATGGCCATTACGGTGGTAACGAGCGCCACAAGCAAAGATGAAGCCCGCGCCTTTTTTGACTATCTCGGTTTTCCGTTTGCCAAGGCAACACGGAAGTAAACACAGTACCAGGGCAAGCTCGGTACGGGGCAGGCAAGAACACGGAACGGGACGGAACCAGACCAGTCAACGTGGCACGTTGACTGGTACTGGATTCCCGCCTCCGCGGGAATGACAGAAAAGAAATCAATAACGTATAAAAAACCGCCGCTCGTAAAGCCGAGCGGCGTGTTTTAGTTAAGCACCTTTTTCCCTAAGTCGCGAACAGGACCTCCGGGTCATCAAGTACCGTGTAGTACACACCTTCGTTCGGGGGAACCAGGTCAACATGGCGCCGGCCTAACCGGCACGCGAAACGTGCACTTCTGCGGCCTTTAACAAGGAGGCCGTCTGCCTCGGGTGAGTTGAGCAGTATGTGCATTTCGCCCGAGGGTCGCTTTTCTCCGTTCAGGGTAATGGTGGCTCCAGTTCGAGAGATAAAGACAAGCAAAGCGTCTCGAGGCACGAGGTAGAGCTGTTTTGAGTCAGGGCGCGGTGGTGGTGCATGTGTTTTCATAAAAAAGAGGTTCTGGAGAGAACCATACCCCAACGACACTCCTTCGTCAATACTCGTTGACTTTTTAGGGTTATTTCGCTAGTATTTCCCCTACGCCCACTCGGCGGATTTTATTTGTGCATTTTGCAATAACCCCTCTGTATCTCCCCGATGATCGGGGAGAAGGAACCTATGGCCAAGACCTCAACCAAGGCGCGCGCTCTCAAAAAGCCCAAATTCTCCAGCCGTATTGTGCGGCGCTGTTTCCGTTGCGGCCGCAGACGAGCATTTATGCGCGATTTTGGACTCTGCCGCATCTGTTTTCGTGAGTACGCAAACGAGGGCATGATACCAGGCATTAAGAAATCGTCATGGTAATTTTCAAGTTTCAATTATCAATTTTCAATTAAACCTCTAATTTTAAGATTTTTAATTTTCAGGCATTGTTTGATAATTGAAAATTGTAAATTGATAATTTAATAAAATGGATTCTGTATCAAATTTTTTGAATAAACTAAGTATCGCCAGCAAAACCGGCAAGGAGTCCTTTACGTTTCCGCTGTCGCGCCTCGTTTCCGACATCGGGACGGTGCTTGAAAAGCAGGGATATGTTTCCGGCATCGCACGCAAGGGAAAGCGCGGACGGTATTTGGAAGTCACACTCGCGTACACAGACCGACAGCCGGCGGTGAAAGGCGTCCGCCGTATTTCAAAGCAGTCCAAGCGCGTGTACTTTGGAGTCCGTGAATTACGTCCGGTGCGAAGCGGATTCGGAATGCGCATTCTTTCAACCCCGAAGGGAGTTCTGGCGGACAAGGAGGCGCGGGCTCTGCGGGTGGGAGGGGAGGTGTTATTCGAAATCTGGTAGATGAACATGCGAATTAACGAATTATCCGAATATGCGAATAGCTACGAATAAGAGAGGAGTACATTCGTAACCATTCGTTGATTCGGAACATTCGGACTATTCGGATATTGATTCGTATATTTAATTCATGTCTAGATTAGCAAAAAAACCTATACCGATTCCGGAGAAAGTTGATGTGACCATCAGCGGTTCTACCGTGACAGTAAAGGGGCCGCTTGCCACCTTGACGCGCACCTTTCATACCAGTATGCGCATTGTGAAAGAGAGCGAAGGTATTTTGGTGCGGGGAGAGAATGAACACACTGAAACCAACATGCACCTCGGCACGACGGTATCCCATTTGGGCAACATGCTTCACGGGAGCACCACTCCTTTTGAGAAAAAACTCATTGTGGAAGGCATCGGGTTCAAATCAGAGGTAAAAGGGAAAGAGATGGTGCTGTCCCTTGGATTTTCGCATCCGGTTAAGATTGCAATACCCGACGGGCTCAAAGTGACCTCGGAAAAAGGAGTGGTGAGCGTCAGCGGGCCGGATATTGAGCAGGTGGGTTTGTTTGCCGCAAAGGTGCGGGCGCTCAAAAAGCCGGAGCCGTATAAGGGGAAGGGTATCCGGTATGAAAAGGAAGTAATCAGACGCAAGCAAGGAAAGAAAACCACCTAAACAAATATCGAATATCTAATCTCGAATATCGAAAAAGTTTACATATTCAATAGTAAAGAGTTAAATATTTTTCGAGATTAGGTATTCGAAATTCTAAATTAATGTGAAGAATCATGAGTCATATCAATACCAAAACTGAACAACGAGCGAGACGACACCGTCGCATCAGAGCGAAGGTGGTCGGGACGGCAGTTCGGCCGCGCCTGTCAGTATTCCGTTCCAACAAGGGCATGTACGCTCAGCTTATTGATGATGAGACAGGACGTACCCTGATAGGTGGCAGTACGCTTAAGCTTACCGGCAAAGGCACTGCGGAAAAGGCAAAGGAGCTTGGGCGCTTGCTTGCGGAAAAGGCAAAGGAGAAAAAAGTGGAGAGCGCCGTGTTTGACCGCGGAGGATATATGTTTGCCGGAGCCGTAAAGGCGGTCGCGGAAGGAGCACGGGAAGGAGGACTTAAATTCTGACAGCTTGTAGCTGTTTAGCTTATTAGCTTTTTAGGGGCTAATAAGCTAATAAGCCAATAAGCTAAGAAGCTATGATTGATACCAAACCAACAACCATTGAAGAAGGAGACGCTTCTCTCTTACCGGAGAAGGTGGTTCCTGTTGCACCGGCCTCACCGGCTTTTGCAGACCGCCGCAGGCGAACTCGCGCACCCCGCGGAGGCGGAGGCGGAGGTGATAGGCGGGGAGGAGGAGCGCGCCGCGGAGGACGGGAAGATCGGGTGCGTCCGGAGTTTGACCAAAAGACGCTTGCCGTGCGCCGCGTGGCGCGCGTGGTTGCCGGCGGACGCCGATTTAGCTTCAGCGTGCTTATTGTCATCGGCAATCGCAAGGGAAAAGTAGGCGTGGGGTTGGGCAAGGCAGGAGATACGGCCGCGGCAATTGACAAGGCAACGAAGGACGCCAAAAAGCAGATGCTCACACTGCCGCTCACAGCGAGCCGTTCCATTCCGTTTCCGGTGGAGGCAAAGTACTCAAGCGCGGAGCTTTTCATGATGCCTGCCCCCCGCAAAGGACTCATTGCCGGAAGCGCGGTGCGTACGGTGCTTGAGCTCGGCGGCGTTACGGATGTAAACGCCAAGATTCTCTCCGGAAGCAAGAACAAGCTCAATATTGCGCGGGCGACCATCAAAGCCCTTTCGGAGCTCAAAGCTCCGAAAGGGAATACCGAATCTCGAAGCTCGAATAACGAAAAAGTTTAAATATTTAATATTAAAATATTCAAGGTTTTTCGAAATTAGATAGTAGGTATTCGAGATTTATTTTATGCAATTTCACACATTACAACGAGCTCACCCGAACAGAAAAAGCGTCCAAGTCGGGCGCGGGGGAAAGCGCGGCAAGACATCCGGCCGCGGAGGCAAGGGACAGACCGCACGCGCCGGACACAAGATGTATCCCCAGATTCGGGATATGATCAAGCGCATCCCGAAATTGCGCGGCCGCGGCAAGCACGGACTCAAGAGCTTCCAGCGCGAGGTAGCGCCGGTGAATCTGGATGTGCTGGAGCGGGTATTTGAAAGCAATACCGTGATTTCGCCTGCAGTGCTCCTCGAAAAAGGGGTGATTGCCATGCATAGTGGCGTGCTTCCCCGCGTTAAAATTCTCGGACGCGGCACGCTTAGTAAGAAGCTTATGATTTCCGGATGTTCGGTGTCGGGAACCGCGAAGGCCGCGATTGAGAAAGCCGGAGGCACAATTAGTTTATAAGTTACGCTGCGCTTAAGTTAAAAGTTTATAAGTCAGAAACTTATAGCGAGGTATCACGAGCGAAACTTACAAACTTCCCAACTTACAAACTATTCATGGATACACTTATCGGAAAATTAACTCTCGCATTCAAGGACCCGCTGTTGCGCAAGCGGCTTTTGTTTGTGGGCATCATGCTGGTGCTTTTCCGTGCGCTTGCCGCTATTCCCATTCCAGGGATTGACGTTGCGCGGCTGGCGGCCTTTTTTGAAAACAACCAGTTTTTGGGGCTTTTGAATATTTTCTCCGGCGGCGGCCTCTCTAATCTCTCCATCGTGATGCTCGGAGTGGGTCCCTATATCACGGCCTCCATCATCATGCAGCTTTTAACCATGATGTCGCCGAAGTTGAAAGCGCTGTACCACGAGGAAGGGGAAGCGGGCCGCGCGCGTTTTGCGCAGTACTCGCGCCTTCTCACGGTGCCCCTTGCGCTCATTCAGTCACTCGGATTTTTGGTACTGCTTGAACGGCAGGGAGTGGTGCCCGATTTGGCGCTGTTTCAGACGATTACCAATGTCATTATCATCACCGGCGGTTCGGTGCTCCTCATGTGGATTGGCGAAATGATGACCGAGTTCGGCATCGGCAACGGCGTGTCCCTTCTGATTTTTGCCGGCATCGTGGCGAGCATTCCCTCTGCGGCAAGCCAGCTTCTGTTTAGTTTTGACCCGAGCGATGTACCCATGTATCTCGCGTTCATCGCAGCCGCCGTTGCGGTTACGTGGGGGGTAGTCATTGTGACCGAGGCCGAGCGGCCGATTCCGGTTACCTATGCCAAGCGCGTGCGGGGCAACAAGGTGTTCGGAGGCGTTTCCACGTATCTTCCGCTTCGCGTGAATCAGGCCGGCGTCATCCCGATTATCTTTGCGCTCTCCATTCTGCTTTTTCCGCAGATGATTGCGAGTTTTCTTGCGAATGTGGACAATGCGTTTCTGCACACGGTATCCTCTATGCTTCTTTCCGTGTTTTCAAACGGCTGGGTCTATGCGGGACTCTACTTCGTGCTCGTGCTTCTGTTCACCTATTTCTACACTGCGGTTACCTTTGACCCCGACACGATTGCCACCAACCTCCAGAAGAACGGGGCGTTTATTCCCGGAGTGCGCCCCGGTGTTTCCACCTCGCAGTACATCGGCTCTGTCTTGACCCGCATTACGCTCGTTGGCGCGCTCTTCCTCGCACTCGTGGCCGTGCTTCCGCTTGCCATGCGCGCCATTACCGGCAATGCGGCACTCGCAATCGGCGGCACCGCGCTCCTTATCGTGGTCTCCGTGGTGCTTGATTTCATCAAGAAGATTGAAGCGCAGGTCTCCATGCGCGAATATTAAGAAGCTTATTAGCTGCTTAGCTTATTAGCTGGTAGGTCTTTTCCGGCTAAAAAGCTAAAAAGCTACAAGCTAAAAAGCTTTGTATGCACCCACTCACTTTTATCTTCGCAGGGCCATCAGGAAGCGGCAAAGGCACGCAGGTAGAGCTCCTGCGTGATTACTTGAAAAAGAAGACACCGGAGATTCCGCAGTTCCATTCCTATACCGGAGACGGATTTCGCGCCTTTATGCAGGGGAGCACGCTCGCAGCCAAACTTGCCAAGGACATTCAGGAGGCAGGCCTTCTTCAGCCGGAATTTCTTGCGGTGAAGATTTGGGCTGAAAACCTCATTAACAATGTCACCGGAGAGGAGCATCTCTTCATTGACGGTTCTCCGCGCAAGCTTGCCGAGTCAATGGTTCTGGATTCCGCCATGACGTTTTACAAGCGGGAACAGCCGTTTGTCATTCTAGTTGATGTTTCCGACAAGGAGGCAAAACGCCGACTGCTAGTGCGCTCACGGCATGATGACAGCGAAGCAGAGATTGACAGGCGGCTCGGCTGGTACCAAACCGAGGTGCTTCCGGCTGTTGAGTATCTTAAAGAACTGCCGCGTTATCGATTCGTTAAAATAAACGGGGAACAGAGCCCAACTGAAGTACACAACGATATCATTAAGGCACTTCAGTTGTAACTATTTACTATTAACTTTTGACTGTTAACAGTTAAGAGTTAAAGGTTAACAGTTTTTATGTTGTCTCCAACCATAATTTCCCTCGGCGGTTCTCTCGTTGCACCCGATGCAATTGACCTCTCATTTGTCCGTTCCTTCAAGGCGCTTATTGAAGCAGAAATAAAAAACGGGAAGCAGTTTGTGATTATCGTGGGCGGCGGCAAGGCCGCGCGACGGTACCAGGAAGCCGCCAAGGAACTTGGCGTAGACGGGAAAGAGGAGCTTGATTGGGTCGGGATTTATGCCACACGGCTCAACGCCGAACTGGTGCGCGTTGCGTTCGGAGCACATGCACACGGAGAGATTATTATCGACCCGAGCGCACTCAAAGGAGTTACGGCACGGATAACGATTGGAGCTGGGTGGAAGCCGGGATGGAGCACGGATTTCGATGCAGTAGAAATGGCGCACATTGCAGGTGCCAAGAAAATCGTTAACCTCTCCAATATTGATTTTGTTTTTGATAAAGACCCGAAGCAGTTTCCGGATGCAAAGAAAATAGAGCACATCGGCTGGGCGGAGTTTCGCAAAGACGTATTGCCCGCCGAATGGACACCCGGAGTAAACGTCCCCTTTGACCCGATAGCGGCGAAACGCGCCGAAGAACTCGGACTTGAAGTAGCGATTATGAACGGGAAGAATCTGGAGAATCTTAAGGATTATCTTGAAGGTAAGAAATTTATAGGAACGGTCATTAATTAGCTTTTTAGCTGATTAGCTTCTTAGCTTGTTAGGTTTTTGCTAAAAAGCTACAAGCTAGTAAGCTACAAGCTGTGGGAATCACTATAAAAACAAAAGAAGAAATCACTATTCTACGTGAGGGAGGAAGGCGGCTCGCGGTTATTCTGCAAAGGGTAGCCGCAGAGGTGCGCGCGGGAGTTTCGAGCGCAACACTGAATGACTTGGCCCTGAAGCTTATGAAAGAGGGGGGAGATACTCCTTCTTTTTTGGGCTATAAGCCGAGAGGCGCCAAGCGCCCGTTTCCTGCCGCGCTCTGCGTTTCAGTCAATGACGAGGTGGTGCACGGCATTCCCAATGAAGAGGAAAAAATACTCAAGGAGGGCGATATTGTCGCGCTTGATGCGGGATTGATTCATAAAGGACTTTTTACTGATATGGCGGTAACGGTGCCGGTGGGGAAGATTGATGCAGGAGCAGAAACACTTTTGGAGGTAACAAAAAAAGCGCTTGCGATTGGCATCAAAGAAGTTAAAGCCGGAGCCGTGACGGGAGATATCGGAGCCGCGATACAGAAATTTGTGGAGCCGCACGGATTCGGCATTGTCCGCGACTTGGCAGGGCACGGGGTGGGGTATGGGGTGCACGAGGACCCGTTTGTGCCAAATTTCGGCACGAAAGGAGAAGGAGTAGAGCTTAAGGCGGGGATGGTGCTTGCCCTTGAACCCATGCTGAATGTTGGAAGTGCAGAGGTGGTGCTTGATTCGGACGGATATACGTACCGTACCCATGACGGCACCCGCAGTGCGCATTTTGAAGCAACGGTGGTGGTGACGGAAAAGGGAAGTGAGATTTTGACTCAAGTATAAAGGGTATTACACCCTTTGTTTCGTCTTCTCGGAGCTGTGTGAATGAGTACATTCCCACGCGCTCCTCGCTAGCCGAAATAAACCCCGCCCATAAAGTGAGGGCGGGGTAAAAAAAGACAGACCCAGAGATTGCTCTCCAGGTCTGGTTGAAATGTTCTGCGGTTTTGTACCGCTACGAAGCCGGTTGCGCTGTTTCCAGGGCGTCCTTTGCCTCGTCTAAACTGACCGGTTTGGAAAGCTTCCGCTTTTTGACGGACGCCTTCTTTTTCGGTTTCTCCGCTACTGACGCTTGCGCATCGGGTGCGGGGGTTTCCGAAGTTGGGTCAGCCGCCGGTGTTGCCTCCGGCGCAGGTTGTTTGGCGGTGGCTTCTTGGAGGGCATCGCCGACTGTCTGAATCGGCTCTGTTCTCTGTGGAACGGAAATGCCGCGCACTTTCATCCACACGTTAACCGTCCGGGGATGAAATGCGTGTTGCGCCACCTCCATAATGGCTTTGTCGTGGAGTTTGCTCGGCTGCACGTCCGGTCGGGACAAGCTACCGTTGAACAATTGCTGTCCCGGTTTGAAGAAATACCACTCGGGCACTTCTTTGATCTCGCCCTCGGTATCCAGTTCCTCCCACGGAATTTCCTCAAACGGCATTCCGTTCTTGTCTTTCGGAAGTTCCAGCCACCGAATCATCCGGGTGAAATTTGAGAGATTAATCCCTCGGTGTGCATCTATGGAGACGCACACATTCCCCGTGCTTCTTCGTTGGATGGTGACGTCCGCGCCGCCGGCTTCTTTGAGTCGACTCGCCCGAATAGTCACGGGGTTGTCCGATTCAATGAACAGGACTTTAATCCGCCTGTCCCGAGCTTGTTTATTAGCTCGTGAGCACAGTCCCGTGACCGTCATCCAATTTCTCGCCTCCTTGCAATGGTCCACTTCCTTCCAGAATTCCACCTGGTCATTGTAGAGGTGGTCCAAGGCGAATTGAACGAACTTCTCTGCGTCGGGGTCCTGGGTGCGATACCAACATTCCGTAAGGAACGCCAGTTCCGTAAACGATTCTTTATTTTCGGCACTTTCGCGCACCAATCGTTTAAGGCTTTCCCGCGCCCGTTCATCCTGGTAGCGCCCTTCCTCGATACCTTTTTGGAGGATTTGTTCGAGGGAGAGTTCTCCGGAGACCTTGTCATAATTCCAATATGTCTGGTTATGCAAAGCCGTAATAGCTCGGTGTGTCCACTTAAGGACTTCTCCGTTATCCCCAAGCCGCCGGTGAACCATTTTGATGATTTCGGCGATTTCGGTCGTCCGCACTCCGCGCCTGGTGTCACAACGGAAGACCTCGGCACTGAACCGTCTGATGGTCGGGTCGTGTCCCAGATTGAGATACCGGACAATGAGGGTTGTCGCACACTCTTCCGGAAGGCGAGACCCGTTTCCCCCGCGATG
>JAUSHG010000054.1 GCA_030648695.1 bacterium
CTTGCTTGAGGGGATGACGAACTGCGCTCTTTCAATCCCTCTCTATATTGCCGAGTCGCACGGCATGCGCTTTTCCGATTTTAAAATGGCAGTTGCAACACTCGAAAAAGCCATGCAGAGCTGTAACAAGATGGTCGTGTATCTTGAGCAGGCGGCCGGTATCTATGGAAATAAAATTCCGGTTGATATGCTCTTGGATATTTCGCGTCGCTATATGGATGTGCGCGGCAAAATGTTCCGGCTTGAGAAATCGTGGCAAAAATTCCGGCAATCGGACCAGAATTTAGCGAAGTTGAAGAAATAAGAAAAGAAACCAAGATCAGATGTTGGTTTTTTGGTGTATACTACTTGTATGCGAGTGGAGCCTCATGCTGTCGGTTCATATGTACACGCTCTTAAACGTGGTGCACGAGGGTTGCCACTTACCCGAGATGAATCGGAGAGAGTGCGTTTTACAAGGCTCCTCTTTTATATGAATGATCATTACTCTAATGATGACTGGGAAAAAAATACCGAAGGGCTGGGTCTGTTTGGGAGGCCGCAGGAGTGGCCGGAGCGGAGTCCCCTTGTAAAGATTTTAGCGTGGACACTCATGCCGAATCATTTTCATCTCCTATTGAAGGAAACAGAAGACAGTGGTATCTCTAAATTCATGCAAAAACTCGGCAACAGCATGAGTATGCACGCCAATTTGAAACATAAAGAAAAGGGAAGTTTGTTTCAGGGTTCTTACAAAGCACGTACGGTCGCAACCGATAGCTATCTACGTTGGCTCGCCTCATACATTATGGTTAAGAATGTGTTTGAGCTTTATCCCGGAGGATTAGAAAGGGCTGGAAAAGAATTTGATGCTGCGTGGAGGTGGGGAACCACCAGCTATAAATTTTCTAGTCTTCCGGACTATGTCGCGCAAAAGACATCCCCGGTATTGGAAAAGGACATACTCGCTGAGATATTTAATTCCGTTCAGGACTTTAAAAAGTGTTCACGGGACATGCTTGAAGCAAATAAGATGAGCAAGGAGCTCCATATGCTCGCAATGGATGCCTGACCTCCCAACATCTGATCTTGGCAAAAAACCAAGATCAGATGTTGGGAAATGCTTAACCTCTCGCACAGAAGCAGGTATACTACTGACATGAAAAAAATCAAAGTTGGGATAAACGGGTTGGGACGAATCGGGCGGGCGTTCTTGCGGGCGGCGGCGAAACACCCTGAAATCGAGGTGGTGGCGGTCAATGACTTGGGAGACAAGTCCAATATGGACTATCTTCTTAAGTATGACTCCGTGTTCGGCAACAGCGGATGTACGCTCGAAGGAATCAAGTACCTCTCCGAAAAAGAGCCAAGCAAGCTCCCGTGGGGTGAACTTGGTGTTGATGTAGTGGTTGAATCGACTGGGTTTTTTGCCAGCGCGGAAAAGTCGCAGGCGCACCTTGATGCAGGTGCGAAACGGGTGGTTATCTCGGCACCTCTCAAAGAAGAAAAGGGCGCCCCTTTTTCTCTTCAAAAAGGGGCGCCCTTTTCGGCGACGGTGCTTATGGGGCTGAATGAGGAAAGATTGAAGGATTGTGTCATAAGCTCCAACGCTTCCTGCACGACAAACGCCGCTTCGCCGGTTATTGCGATTTTGGATGAAGTGGTGGGTATTGAAAAAGCAGTACTCAATACGGTACACGCTTACACCGCGACCCAAACTCTTGTTGACGGTCCGGCAGGGAAGAAGGGCTTTCGCGAAGGTCGCGCCGCCGCCGCAAATATTATTCCGTCTTCGACAGGAGCGGCCGTAGCTGTCACAAAAGCATATCCATCGCTTGAAGGAAAATTCGACGGCATTTCACTTCGGGTTCCAGTCATTTGCGGTTCCATCGCCGATATCACCTTTATTGCGAAGCGCGACACGAGTGTCGAAGAAGTGAACGCCGCACTCACCAAAGCCGCTAAGGACAAGCGCTGGCAGGGAATTTTCGCCGTCGCCGAAGACGAACTTGTCTCTTCTGATATCCTCGGCCGCCCCGAAGGCGCAATAGCCGAGCTCTCGATGACCCGCGTTGTCGGTGGCAACCTCGTGAAAGTCCTCGCGTGGTATGACAATGAAAGCGGGTACGCGGCGATGCTTGTCAGACATGTGATAGAAGCAGGGAAACATCTTTGACAAGAATTTTAAAATTACTCATTTAAAATTATGAAAGTGTATTTTGCCGGAGACCACGCGGGGTTTGAGATGAAGCAGGAACTCATGGAGTTCGTGCGGGGGCTTGGCCATGAGGTTGAGGATATGGGCCCGCTTGAACCCAAGTCGGGAGATGATTATTCAGACTATGTGATTCCGCTGGCAAAAAAAGTCGCAAAGGGCGCCCCTTTTGCGGCAAAAGGGGTGCCCTTTGGAGTCCGCGGTATCGTGGTCGCGGGGAGCGGACAAGGAGAAATTATTGCGATGAACCGCATTAAGGGTGCGCGCGGCGCGCTCCTTGCTCCGGGACCGCAAATGGTTCCGCTTATCATTGCTTCGCGTGACCATAACGACTCAAATATCTTTTCTATCGGCGCCCGCTTTTGCACGCTTGAAGAGGCAAAGAAGGCAATTACCGTTTGGCTCGAAACGCCGTTTTCAAATGCCGAGCGCCATATCCGCCGTCTTCAAAAGAACGACGTGTACGGAAGCTAAAAGAATTAACAAGGCACGAGGCTTTAGGCGTTAGGCACTAGGGAAGAGATTTCCCGCCTAGAGCCTAGAGCCTTCTTCCCTAGAGCCTATGAATATCGTCCCCGCCATCATCGCCAAAGAGTTTTCCGAGATTCCCGCAAAACTGGAATTGGTGAAGGGTATTGCCGATACGGTGCAGATTGATATCTGCGACGGGAAATTTGCCCCGAATAAAACATGGCCGTACATCGGCGACCACGGTGAAATCACAGAGATACTGCGTGAAGCGGAAGGTTTGCCGTATTGGGACGAGCTTGATTTTGAATTTGACCTCATGGTTTCCAAACCGGAGGAAGCCGTTCCGTTTTGGGTGAAGGCGGGGGCGAGCCGCGTGATTGTGCATATCGAGAGTATGGAACCGGACGCGCTTTCCGACCTTATTAAAGAATGGAAACATGTGGTTGATTTCGGACTGGCGCTTAAACCCTCCACGCCGCTTGAAAAATTGGAGACGTTTTTGCACGAGGTTACTTTTGTGCAGTGTATGGGAAATGACCGAATAAGTTTCGGAGGCGTGCCGCTTGATGAGCCGCTGGTACTTCCAAAAATTGCTCATCTACGCAAGAACTATCCGGAACTCACCATAAGCGTGGATATTGGCGTGAACTTTGAAACCGCGCCCCGCCTCATTGCCGCGGGAGCCAGTCGGCTGGTAGCTGGTTCGGCCGTATTCGGAAAAGCGAACCCCGCGCAGGCGATGCGGGAGCT
>JAUSHG010000057.1 GCA_030648695.1 bacterium
CGTCAAAAAGTAGGACGTTTTCTGTCATTCCCGCGGAAGCGGGAATCTAGGACGCAAGACACTACACTGGATTCCCGCCTTCGCGGGAATGACACCTTGCTACACAACAGACTTAATAATTTGCTCCAAACGCTTGGCGAGCACGCGCGCATCAAGCGCCTCCGCACGGGTGAGTGCTTTTTCTGCCAGTTCGGTGCGCAGTGTCTGATTCGCGCCCAATTCTTCAATCCGTTTTGCCAGTTCCTCCACACTGTCGTTGAAAAATGGCAACGCCGCGCCGTTTGTGAGCCATTCAAGCGCTCCGCCGCCGGGAATAATGGAAGGCAATCCGAAGGCCATGGCCTCGGTAAGCACCGCAGAGCCGTACTCCAGCCACCAGCGCGGAAAAATAAACACATGCGCTTCTTTGAAAAACTGATACAGCTTCTCTTTTTCCACCCAGCCGGGGAATATGATGTTCTCTCCAAGCCCGAACTCCCCTGCCAATTTCTCCAGTCGCTCTTTCTCGGGACCACCGCCTGAAAGCACCAGTCGGTATTCTCCCTTTTTAAAAGGGAGCACTCCGTCTTCGGAGGAGGGATTTTTCATAACCCTTGCAAATGCACGCACCAAAAGCGCAAATCCTTTTTCAGGAAGCATCCGTCCTGTAGAAAGAAAAAGTATCGGCCCTCCGGCTTCTTGATGTGTGCGGACTCCTTCCGACGTAATGTTGAATCGCCGCATGAGTTCGCGCGTGGCAATGAAGTCCTCAATGACTGCATTTGGTTTCTTTCTTGCGATGCCGAAGCTGTGATACATCTTCTGCACGTGCGGCGTGTTAAAAATGAATGCATCCAAATGATTTGCAATAGGCGCACCTAAGATGCGCTCTCCGAGCAATCGCAGTTTCTTTTTGAACAGGAGAAAAAAGGAGGGTCGCGCTACATTGCCGGAAGCATCAGCCCAGGCATTGAGCCGCACGTTGAAAAATCCGACTACCGGTTTTTTCCCGCCAAACATTCGATACGCTCCCCCTCCGTAGAGAAACATGTGCCCGTCAATGTAGAACACATCTGCCTTGCTCTCAAATTCCTTTAAAAAAGAATACACACCCTTCTGCAGAGAAATCAGGCCGCGGCGCTTGATACATCTTTGAAAGACACGGTACGGCAGTTCTCCGGTAATGCGGTCTGCATTTGAAAATGCGGTAACTACCGATACCTCATGCCCCAACTCAACCAGTCCCTTGGCTTTCAGGTGCAGGTCAACCACCGACCCGCCGATAGGCGCGCCGTTGTCTTCAAAACTCAATTTGGAGGTGATAAGAATTATTTTCATTGGTTTCTTGTCATCCCCGCGTACGCGGGGATCCAGAAAATCTGGATTCCCGTTTTCGCGGGAATGACAGACAAAAACTCAAATTAACTAACATAGCGTAACAAAAAAAGCCGGGAACGCAATGCGTTCCCGGCCCGTGAATCTTCGCGTTTCTACATCCAGCCGTTTTTGAGAAACCACAACCGGCCAAGCATTTCCCGTGCGTACAGGAAAGGCATGCCCCACCAGTACTTCCCCGCCAGCCGGACAGAACGGTACAAGCTGTTCACATCCAGGTAATCCCTCTGGCGCATGGACACAAGAGGCATCGGAAGAACCGTAAACCCTTCTTTCTCCATGACCCATTGCACGCGGGGCATATGAAGCGGAACCGTAAGCGTAACCGCCAGTGCCGGAAACATACCGTTCTCCTCACACCAGCGCTTTTGGTCCGCAACGACCGTTTGGGAATTATAATCTTCGCCTGAACGGTCAAGTCGAGTATCCATCTTTGGTGGACCGATAGTTTGGGTAACCGGTATCTTAAGCTGCTCTGCGGCAAGGGCAACCCCAAGCTGGGCCAGTACCGGAATCTTGGGATATTGTTGAGTCACTCGTTTGAGCGCCTCTGCAAGAAGGATATTTCCGCGTCCCGGTACATTGCCTTTAGATAAGGAAATGTCGTGCGTACAGATAACGACAGGTCGCCCCTGTGCAAGTGCTTCCGATACTTGCCGGTAAAATTCCGTCCGGCTGGGGTACTTGACCCGCCAGACAAAGATGCACCGCCAAATCTTTGCAATCACATGTCACCTTTCGTTCAGTTTTCTGGATTTTCCACTACCAACTCCTCCGGAAACGGGAGGAGCCCGAGTGTTTCAAACTGCTGTTCAACATTCGCGATAAACCGCCGGATTTCGTCAAACATGGGTTTTCCGAGTTCTTTGGCTTTCGGAAGGCGCAGCCAACTCTCCCATTCCAGCGTATTCTTGATGTCCTGCAGAACCGACTTGGGGTCGCGAAACGTTGCAGTGGGGTCGGAATCGGTAATGAATCGCGGGTCAACCGGCGGAATGTTGGGACGAAACTGACCGGCCCGAATCCAATGCAGAGGTCCAAGGTTTGCCAGACGGTCGGCATCTTTCAGAGCCACCGTGACCAGATTGTCATTCGGGTCATTTTTCTTGGAGTGCTCCAACACCGCTTTGAGAATAAGTATCCTCTCGCGGAGGGAGAGCAAAGTACTGGCGGTCTCCAGATATCCGGAAACTATTTTCGCCACTAATGCCTTGTCCTCGCGATATATGCGGTCAACATTGTGGCAAATGCCTGCGACGAAGCTGCATCGCCTTAACCAAGGCGAACCGGAAATCAAGACCCCGTATTGCGCCACCATAGACGCATGTAGTGGATTATGAGCCCCGCCCAACGCCCCCCTTTTTGCATGGTCCGCCCACACCGTTTCTACCAACCTGGAAAATGTCTGCCATAGACGCTCATCTTTCATGTCAAAAATCCTTTCTTTGGATAGGAGAGTAACATACTCTTGAATCTGCGTCAAGCGCTTAAACGGCTCACACTGCCAGTGTGAGCCGTTTAATACCGCCTAAATCATGGGTTTTCTGCTACAAGGTTCAACCTTGTAAAAACTGCTTATCGTCTATAAAGGGGCCGTTCTTGAGTTCGTAGACAAGCGAATTCTCCAGAAAGTGCACTTCGTGCGGCACATTTAAAATCAACATGGCCTCCCCTGCTTTTACGAGCACTTTTTTAAAACGCCTGCCCTTGCCGTCAAAGAGGTCGTAGCGGATTTTGCCCTTAATCACAATGAGGCACTCCTGCAGGAGTTTTGTCACGCGCTTTTTCGGCACATGACGATGCGCTTTTGCCACATCCCCTTTAAGACGCTTCATGGTAATTACCTGCAGTGCACCATTCGGAGCAGACGCGGGTACTGCGCGCCCCGTAAAGCGTTTGATATGAATGGCAACGAGTTTTTTATTTAAAAATATGTTATCCATAGTTATAAATAACCAAGATACAAGAAACAATAACCAAACAATATTCAAACCTTTGAGTTTTGGATATTGTTCATTGTTTGGAACTTGTTTCTTGATTATTGGTTATTCTCCTAGATTTTGAAACGCCGCTGTGTCACCACCGGATGCCCCTGCTCTGCCTCTTCTCTCACATACTCCAAATCAGCTTCGGTCATCATTTTCGCGAGCTTCTTAAACGTAATCTTCGGCTTCCAACCCAAGAGCTTGCGCGCCTTTGACGCGTCGCCCTGCAAAAACTCCACTTCATTGGGACGGAAATAAATGGGGTCAATTTCAATCACGGTCTTTCCGGTCTTTCGGTCAATGCCTTTTTCCTTCACACCCTTGCCTTTCCATACAATATCCATGCCAAGATTCTTGCCCACTTCCTCCACCCACTCGCGCACCGAATGTGTTTCTCCGGTTGCAATGAGAAAGTCATCAGGGCTTTTATGCTGGAGAATGCTCCAGATGGCCTCCACATAATCTTTTGAATGTCCCCAATCACGCCGCGCATCCAAATTGCCGAGCCGCAGGGTTTTCTGCAGTCCAAGCGAAATGCGGGAGAGTCCCACCGTTACCTTGCGCGTTACAAAGGTGAGTCCTCTGCGAGGGGACTCGTGGTTGAACAAAATGCCGTTTGAAGCAAACAGGTTATATCCGGTTCTATAGATTTTCGTGATGTGATATGCAAACACCTTGGACAGTCCGTAAGGCGACTGCGGATTAAACGGTGTTGTCTCTTTTTGCGGGGTTTGGAGCACTTTCCCGAACATTTCCGAGGAACTCGCCTGATAAAACTTGATGGGCAGTCCGAGATTGCGGATGGTTTCCAAGATGCGAAGCGGACCGAGTGCATTGGTATTGACGGTAAACTCGGGTACATCAAAAGAAACGCTCACATGGCTCTGCGCACCCAGATTATAAATTTCATCCGGTTCAATTTTCTTGATGACCCGCAGGAGGTTGGAGCTGTCAGAGAGGTCAGCATAGAGCATATTGAATCCGGGTGTGCCGTAGAGATGGTCAATGCGTTCCGTATTCGGAAGTGATGCGCGGCGCTGAAGACCAAACACCTCATACCCCTTTTCCAAAAGGAGTTCGGCCAAATACGAGCCGTCTTGACCCGTTATTCCTGTGATAATGGCCTTCTTGCTCGTTGTTTCTTTTTGTGTACTTTTACTCATAGTCTAGCGCTATAAATTCACCTAATTGTCTAATTTCTAATTCACCTAATAAAACGACTTGTCGTTCCCGCGAAAGCGGGAATCCAGAAACTCTGGTTCCCCGCCTGCGCGGGGATGACAGAGGACTGTCAATTAGAAATTAGGTGAATTAGAAATTAGAAATTTAAAAATCTAATACCTACTGAATCTTCTCATATGGCACGCTCCCATCCAATGCCCGCAATGCTTCTATATCTCCCTCCTCCATCTCCCATCCGAGTGCTCCCATATTTTCCTGCATGTGCTCTTTGCTTCCTGCTTTGGGAATGGCAGTGATGCCCTGCGAAATAATCCAATTTAATGCCACCTGCGTTCGCGTCTTGTTGTATTTTTTGCAGATGCCATCCAGAATCTCACTTTCTATATTCATGAGCGCTCCCTTGCCAAGCGGCCGATGCGCCATAATCGCAATATCGTGTTTCCGGCAATACGGTATGACCTCTTTTCCTGCCTCCTGATACAGCAGGTTATACTCTACCTGATTCGCCTCAAGTACGCTTTTCGGGACGAACTTTTGTGCCGCCTCAAGCTGGGCTACATTGAAATTGGATACGCCCGTATGACGCACCTTACCCTCCTTAAGTAAACTCAAAAGTGCCTGAAAAGTTTCCTCCTGCGGAAGTGGGTTCTCGGGGGGCAGTTTGTGCACCAAGTAAAGGTCGATATAGTCCACCCCGAGACGTTTCAAACTGCCCTCGCAGGCCGCACGCACTCCGTCAAAGGAAAGGTGCTCACGCGAGACCTTGCTTATGAGAAACACTTTCTCGCGCGGGACGCCTTTAATCGCCTGCCCGATAATTTCCTCGGTCAATCCTTCTCCGTGGAGTTCCGCTCCGTCAATAAGCGAAAGACCAAGCGTTAGGCCGAACCTCAGCGCCTCCACTGACTCGCGAACATTGCTTTCGTCGCGTTCAAACTTGCCGCCCATGCCCCATGTGCCCATACCTAAACTTGGAAGATTCATAATGTAAGAAGTTGGGTTACGGTTAGGAAGCCAGAATGGGTTAGGTGTATTGGTTAAGCTCTAACCCTAACCTTCAGACCAAACCGGCGTCTTAACCCTAACCTATTATTCTTGGCTGTGGAAATGGGATCACAAACTTCCCCTTATATCCTTTGCCCTTCAATTTCGCGACAAGTTCATCGGCCAAGTTCCACGAAAGTAGTAACGCAAAGTCCGGCTGTTCTTCAAACAGCAGTTCCTCTCCCACGACCGGAATATGCGTGCCGGGCGCGTAGAGACCGATTTTGAGCTCGCTTTTTTCAAGCAGTGAATCCACAATCTCCGGACCCAAAGCGGCGAAATTAAGGAGCGTGTTCCCTTTTGCCGGAGCGCCGATACCCACAATTCTATTCCCCGTGAGTTTAAGTTCCTGCAGGAGCGCTTTCAGTTCTTCTTTGTGCGCATGCGCGCGTTTGCCAAACTTCACAAAGGTGTCTTTCTTGTAGAGTCCCGCATGTTCCTCTTCTTGCAGCAGCTTTGCAACCGATACCTGCACCTCATGCGCTCCCTTGTGCCCCGCATACACGCGAATGGAGCCGCTATGCGAGGGGATTCGCTCCACATCAAAAATCTCCATACTATGCCCCTCAAATAATCTCTGTAATGGCTTTAGGGAATAATAGCGCAGATGTTCATGATACACCGCGTCATACCCCAGTGTTTCAATCATGTCCAAGAGATATCCTGACTCGGAAACAAATACGCCGTCGGGACGGAGCAGAAGCTTGATGCCTTGCATAAACGAATCCACATCCGGCATGTGAGCAAACACGTTTGTAGCCGTAATCAGCTTGGCTGTTCCCTGTTGCTCCGCCACCTGCTTTGCAGTTTGTTCGTTGAAAAATGCGGTGAGTGTCGGAATGCCCCGCTTTTTTGCAATCTCCCCAGCGCTTGAGGGGTCAATGCCCAGAATCTTCACCCCTGCTCCCATGTAATTTTCAAGCAACGTCCCGTCGTTGCTTCCGATGTCCACCGCAAAATCATTTTTCCCTATGTTGAATCGTTTAATCAGTTTCTCCACAAGCGCCTTGAAGTTTGCACGCAAACTATTGTTCATGCCGGTCGTGTAGACATACTCGGTAAAGAGCACTGTGGGGTCCACTACCGTGCCGAGCTGAACTAATCCGCAGGTTTCGCAGAAATAGAGCGAAAGCGGAAACCGTGCCTCCGGCTTGCCTAAATCCTCTTTACGCAAAAACGCGTCGCTTGGCGGCTGCTGCCCCAAGTCCAGAAACTTGTGGAGCTTCTCTCTTTTGCATACAAAGCAAGGCATGTCTTACTATAACTCACTTAAAACACTAAAGTATACGCCACATACATATGAAAAAGACATCCGCACCTGCAGATGTCTCTTGCGCCAACCCCAGAAATTATACACTGTTAATTGTTTCGAGCTGGGAGGCCAATTCACTCTTGGCATCTGCCCGGCATTTCCGGAGCCACTCATCTACCCTAAAGTTCATTGGCGGTTTGTGAATGATTACCAAGTTATGAGAGCGCCTCACCTCTAGCACATAATAAACCCGGGCTAACTGGTGTAGTGTCAACGAGTCAAGAACCTCAGAAACCGGAAAGGTGCATGCCCGAAACATTCTCAACCATCGTGGTTCTTTAAGGGTGCCGGCGATCAGATTTCCGAACTCATCAAGAAAAAGAAAATCTTGGTCTACTCCATAGTGAGATTCTCCATCAGTGCCAACTTCGTGTAAAAGTCGCTCATCCACTCTTGAAACTCTGATTATGAGCTTGGGGCAATGCAGTGACATTTGACATTTCTTGAGATGCCCTGCGAGCCAGGGGAACTCTACAGTAAATGCGTTATTCTTCGGTGTCATTATTTTTCTTTCTTACAGCATCCCGCTGTAGTGGAGACCAGGCATCCTGCCTCAATCCTAGGTTTTGACCAAAACAACCTTCTCATCCCGAGAAGCGCTGTAGCCGGTTCTAAAAGAACAAGCTCTAAATAGAGTACAGGATTATCCCATCTTTGTCAAATATCTTCTGCAGTTGGGGAAGCTCTCTTGCTACCTGTGGCAAAAGAGGACCGTCCGAGAGGATGTAGTCAAGCCGATACCGCCCTAACTGCGCTTTGAAATCCCCCGCCGCGTAGTCGCGGTACTCCTTTGGAAACGCGGCAAGCCGCTCTGGAAGCAGTGCGTCCGTAAAGTCGGGAAAATCTTTGACGCCAAAGAGTCCCTGCCAGTTGGAATATAAATATCCGGCGGCCTGCCGCTCGTGTGCGGACAGATATGAGTCAATCGAGTTTGGTGTAATACCGCGCAGGCGAAGCCGAGCGGCATAGTTGTAAAATCCACGGTCGGGGGCAATGAGCGCGAATAATTCGGTGGAGGAGTACACATTGCAGTGGGTGAACGCGGGAATGAGCGTGTTCAGGCGCGACATTTCTTCACTGCTTTCATCAACGAGCACCACACAGTCCTTGACCTGTACATTCAAAAAATCAAAAAGTAGTGCTCGACTCTGCAATGCCGCGTAGACGGGCCGTGCGGACGCATAGGTACTCGCCTGCGTATATATGCCGAATGCGACTGACGAGAGGGCGGCAAATGCGGCAAGTAGTCCCCACATATGTCGGTTCCATCCGCGTACGGTGTTATAGAGAAGTACAAAAAGCGCGACCATCGCAAGCGGAATGGTGTACTGTACAAAATGGTACGGCCAGATGGTGCGCCCAGTAAAAAACTGCTGACTGTAGGCCCACAGGCCGCCGAGCAGAAGCGAGAGC
>JAUSHG010000065.1 GCA_030648695.1 bacterium
GCCGCTCCATCGGCTTTCTCAGGCGGGCGGACTTGTTCTCTTCCAGAGTATGCAGGTCATCGAGCCGCCGCAGGAAGAGCAGGTAGAGAAACAAATTGAGGCGTGGCGGAGTTTAGGGTAGAATGGGCAACACTATGAAAAACAGGACCAAGAAAAAATCAACCCCCTCTCTAGCTCTCCCCCTTAAAAAAGGGGGAGAGGATGTGCGAGGCCGCAATCCGCTTATAGGATTCATCGGACAGGGATTCATCGGCAAGAATTATGCCGATGATTTTGAGAACCGCGGATATACCGTGGTGCGCTATGCCACGCGGCCCGAGTTTGCAAAGAACAAGGAGAGAATAAAGGACTGCGATATTGTCTTTATTGCCGTACCGACTCCGTCAACTCCAAGCGGGTTTGATTATTCTATTGTTCGCGCGGTGCTCAAGTTAGTGGGCAAGGGAAAGATAGCAGTCATTAAATCAACGATTTTGCCGGGGACAACAGAATCCCTGCAGAAAAAGTTTCCGCAGATTTTTGTCTTCCACTCTCCGGAATTCTTGCGCGAAAAAACCGCCGCCTCTGATGCCGCGCATCCTGACAGAAATGTGGTCGGCATCCCGAAAGAGAGCGCTTTGTACCGCAAGAAGGCGCAAGAAGTGATGCGCGTACTCCCGAAAGCTCCCTTTGAGCGGATTATGCACGTGCGGGATGCGGAACTCGTGAAGTATGGCGGCAACTGCTTTCTTTATTTCAAGGTCATCTTCAACAACATTCTCTATGACTTGGCCGCCATAGAAGGCATACAGTGGGAAGAAGTGCGGGACGCGATTGCAGCCGACCCCCGCATTGGCACATCGCACATGGAGCCGATTCACAAGAGCGGCCATGGCGGCAAGCCGGGACGAGGTGCGGGCGGACACTGCTTTATCAAGGACTTTGCGGCGTTTAAGGAACTCTTTACTCACTCGGTGAAGGACAAGTCGGGACTGGCCATCTTGAATGCGCTGGAGAAGAAGAACAATGAGCTACTCATCGGCAGTCGCAAGGATGTGGACTTGCTGGAGGGAGTGTACGGGAAAGCGTATATACAAAAAGTCGCTAATCAAACGCGAATTAAGACGCGAATAAGCTCGAAGGATTAATTAGTGATGATTAGAGATCCGCGTACCCGCGGCCAATTCGAGTTATTAGGGATATCACATGATTCATCGTTTACGAAACCTGGAAGAAAAAGCACTCTGCATTCTGGATGAGCGTGCTCCATGGTGTGCGCCTCATGTGAGGCGTTATGCGCGGGTTATTCGCTTTATTCTCTCCGGCGGTACGGCCGCGATAGTGCTTTTGGGTTCTCTGTACGTACTCACCGACCTGCTTCACATTTATTATCTCGTATCAAGTGTGCTCGCGTTCGTTGCCTCGTTTGTGGTGAGTTTTACCCTTCAGAAATTCTGGACTTTTCAAGACCATTCAATGGAGCGAGTGCATGTGCAGGCCTCAATTTCTTTTATTATTGCCGTTATCAATTTAGGTTTAAATACGTTCCTCCTGTATTTCCTTGTGGAGCATGTCGGCATGTGGTATATGGCCGCGCAGGTATTGATTGGAGCCGTGCTTGCTTTTGAGAGCTTTTTTATCCTGAAGTTTATAATCTTTAGAAGACGCGAAACTGACGCAAAACAATAACGCGAAACTGACGCGAATAAATTGCATGCGATTAATTATCGTAACTCAAACAGTTGATTCGAATGACCGAAACCTCGGCTTCTTTGCGTCGTGGATAGAAGCGTTCGCAAAGCATACGGACGTCGTCGTAATTGCAAATGAGGTCGGGGCGTATCAGCTGCCGGAAAACGTAGAGGTTATTTCATTGGGGAAGGAAAAAGGCGCCTCGCGCTTTGCACGTATTCGCCGCTACCGGAAACTGCTTCGGGAACTTCTGCCACAGTCGGACGGCGTGTTTTTTCATATGTGCCCCGAGTATGTGCTGGCTGCATATCCGCTTGTGCAGAAATTCCGCAAAAAGAGCGCCCTCTGGTATGTGCACAAGCAGGTGTCTTTGAAATTGCGGCTTGCAGAAAAATTGGTGGACAGGATTTTTACCGCGTCAACAGAAAGCTTCCGTCTTCCAAGCAAGAAAGTTGAGATTGTGGGGCATGGTATTGATACAGAAATATTTAAACCCCAGACAGAACACACATCTCCATTGCATCTCGTTACGGTGGGACGTATAGCGCCGGTGAAGGATGTCCGCACGATAATTCTGGGTTTTATTGAATTGCAAAAAGAGTTTCCGCAGTCCCGCCTTTCTGTTATTGGAGAAGCTGCTACAGCGAATGACCGTAAGTATGAAAAAGAGGTGCGTGCGCTTTCTCCCGCAGGTATATCATTTGAGAGTGCCGCCTTTGGTACTGTTTTTTCCCGCTCCTACAGTGCCTTTGTACATGCAAGCCAGACCGGCAGTATGGATAAGGCGGTGTTGGAGGCGCTTGCGGTAGGACTTCCGGTATTCACCTCAAGCGAAGCGTTT
>JAUSHG010000002.1 GCA_030648695.1 bacterium
CGCCTCGCACGAATGGAAACGTCCTCGCTACGCCATTCTTATTGAGATAGGTTCTAGTTACAGGTGATACCTGCAAAACCGACCTGTACCACGTTAGACGGCACCCTTTTGGCTTTCTTTCCGTTTCTCCCAGGTCAACCATTTTTTATAGACAGAATAACGTCTCTGCTGTATGGTTAAGCATACGAATTCTCTTTCTTCTGCTGAAAAAGCCATACAGCAAGCCATATTTGAGCGTAACCCAAAAGATACTGGGATTCGCGTAAGAAGAAGAAAGAGTGTCCGTCTTCCCGTATGAAGAATGCACGAGACCAATTCACCAATCTCTACAAAAAGGAAGCTGACGCGGTGTTCCGATTCTGCATTCTTAGAATTTCGGACCGCGAACAGGCCGTAGACCTTACCCAGGAAGCGTTCCTGCGGCTATGGAACACGCTTCTTTCGGAGACCGAGATAAAAAACTACCGCGCATTTCTTTTCACGATTGCACGCAACCTCATTATTGACTGGTATCGGAAGAAAAAATCCATTTCACTTGATGCGCTCACCGATGCCGAAGACGGAGGATTTGATTTTCCGGATGACTCCCACGAGAAAACTACGGCGGATGCGGAGAAAACCCAATTATTACGTAACCTAAACGCCATTGACCCCCTGTTGCGAGAAGCCGTCTATCTGCGGTTTGTGGAAGGTCTCTCGCCTCAGGAAATCGCCAAGGTACTTCATGTAAGCGTCAACGCCGCTTCGGTCCGCATCAGCCGCGGTATCGCACAGTTGCGGGAGAGGCGGGCGTACGGAGGAGAACGATAAAGCACCGTTAACTGTTGACCATTAACTTTTAACGGAGAAAAAATACAGGGGAAAAGTGAGAGGTAAAGGTCAACAGTTAAAAGTCAACAGTTTTTTAAATCATGGAAAACGAACAGTTTAACAAAGACATACAGGCAATCAGAACGATTGTGATGACGCCCGAGGAAAAAAAGCGGGTGCTCATGAACGTGCTTCAGGAAGTTCCGGAAAAAGAAACTTCCGGTTCTGTGCGCGCTCGTCTCTTTGACCTATTGTTCTCCCGCCATTCACTCTCCATTGCCCTGCTTCCTCTGCTCATAGTGCTCGTAGCCGGCACCGGCACCGCCATTGCGGCGGAAAACGCCGTGCCCGGTGACCTGCTCTATCCGGTAAAAACGTCCGTTACGGAACGGGTGTTTGACGCCCTTGCTTTCGGGAACACGGCGCAGGCCATGCGAGCCGCGCAGAAGGCCGAGCGGCGCCTGCAGGAAGCGGAAACACTCGCCGCAAAAGGACGGCTTGATAGCGGAAATCTGGAGTCATTGCTCACGCGTTTTGAGGAACATACACAGACGTTTGAAGACCGTATTACCCGCACGACGGAAAACGCAGGAGAAACACTTCTGAAAGTGCGGCTCCGTTTTGAAGCGGCGCTTGCCGCCCACGGCCTTGTGCTTGAAAAAATAGGGCCGCGCGTATCTCCCGAAGTGCAGAAGGGCATCAGTGTCCTCGAGCTCACGGTTAAAGGCAAAAGTGTGGTGGTGGAAGGGGCAACGAGCGTAGACATACTCTCCGATGCTTCGACCGTGATGCAGAGCAGTGCTCCGAAACAAGCAGGCATCACCGCACAAGAGGCAGTGAAGGCGTCTCCGGAGATGGCACGTCTGCAGAAAAAGCGCGCGCAACTCCAGAAACAAATTGCGGAAACCGCCCGGAAGCTGGACCCTATTTCTCCCGAGACATCCGCCTTTTCAAAAGACCTTAAGAGCACGGCACACACCCTGCTCTCTGATGCCACCCGCGCCGTAGACCAGGCGGCGGTTGAGGAACAGGTCGGGGACTTTGAGGAGGCCTATACGATCCTGCATACCGGCGCACGCGAGGCAGAAAAAGCCCGCATAGTGAGTGAGCAGGAAAAGCAGCTGCGGAAATACGGGCGATAAAGGTTCCTCGGAGCAGAGCTCCGAAATAGTAAACCTTTGTTAGCTCCTCGGCTCGGAAATGAAAACCCAAAGCGGTTTTCATTTCTCTCGCTCTACGTCGCTAATAAGAATCGCACTATTAACCGTTGACTCTTCACTGTTAACAGTCAACAGTTAAAAGTTAATGGTGACTTCACTATGGCGCTCTGCGAACCACCGTGGCTTCGTTATTGGTGCGATACCGGTACTCGCGGTCCTCTGCTTTGAGAATCACCAGGAACCCCGGAGTGATGGCTTGTGTGCAGAATTCATCCTCTTTCGCAATACCGAGGCACCCGTTCGGCCAGTCCAGGGGCGAAACCCCGACAACGAGCACTTCATTTTCAGGAATGCCGAGCCCTTGAGCAAGCGCGGCAGCAGAGCGCTCCCCCGCACGCTCCGAGGCGCCGCTATCCCCTTCAGTGCCTTGTTTCGCAAGGTAGACGCCCCCGACAAGGAGGAGCACAATGGCGGCGATTCCCGCCGCGATAGATGTTTGTTTTGCCATATTGTTTTTGTATGAGCGAAGAGTCCGGTGTCCAAAATGGTTGCCGCCTCTTCACGTGTATGTACATATAATTCCCGAGAAATGATAGTAACTCCTCGGCCCGGAAATGCAAACTCCGAAGTGTGCATGTCACTCGCTCTACGTTGCAAATAATATCTCATAATTAATTAACTGACGAACTTCTGGAAGTGCCGCCCTGCTCTCTATTCAGGTTAACGCGGGCGCCTTCGTCCAGTTCTTCCATGCCGTAATTGCGGTACCACAGCACAAACCCGCCGATAAGCACGAGGATAATGACAATGACTATAAGAATCGTGTTGGTGGATGACTGGTCGTTCATATATCACTTTTCCCGTAGCGAGACATGCTATTACAGACGAATAGAATTAAGAAATCTTACTCGTCTGTAGTAGAACTTTTAACCATTGACTCTTAACTGTTAACAGTCAATAGTGAATAGTTAATGGTTGCATCCGATAGCTTTTAGCTATCGGATGCCGGTATCACACGAGAGATTGGCCAGCGTGTAGGAACTCGTGGCCACGGTGATGATGGATTCTCTGCAGGCCGGAAATACATTTCCGCCTTTGGGAAGAAACGCATAGCGTCCGGGCGGAAGTGATGCCTCAAACGTGCCGGAAGCCGAACTGAACACAATCGCGAGCGGAAGCGTTTTGTCTACTGCACGGAATATGGAAATGGTGGTTTGAAACGGCAAGTCCTTGCACTCTTCTCCCTCCCGCACCACCGGACATTGCGGACCAAGGAGCACCACTCCTCGTACGCCGGACTGCACTCCTGCACTGTTTCCGCCTGAATTGGTAGTGGCAGCCGTAGTGGTCGCAGGAGGAGTGTTCTGCACTCGTTCCTGCGTAGTAGTCGCGCTACCCACACTGCGGAAAGGACTTCCCTCCTCATCCTGATTTTGATTTATTACAAACCAAGCCCCGCCTCCAATAATCACTACCCCCGCGATTCCCGCTATCCATTTTTGAGCGTTTGTCATATACACAATAGACGAACAAACCCCACAGTGCTTTCAGCACAAAAACACCCCAATCCGCCGAGGGCGGATTGGGGTGTTTTTTGACTCATCAAATGAAAAAAATTATCGCCCCGCACGCTTGGCAATGCACCTGATGCACACGGTCTGTTCTAGCCGTGTCTTGATATATTTATTGCCGCACGCGCAAAGGAGCACCACGGTAGGAGTGGCTTTCTCTGTCCATTTTCCGTTGTGCTGGAATGTCTTCATAAATAATACCAATAACGAATCCTTACAAATATACGAATATGCGATAGAAAAGTTTTGCGTCAGTTTTGCGTGTCTTCCTTTCGCGCTTTGCCCCGTACCAAGCTTTGCTTTGGTACTGGGGTCTGTTTAGCGTCTTTCATTCTATGAAAGTAAGTGCCTTACCACGCTTGTCGCCGCGGCCGGTCCTACCGATACGGTGCACGTAGTCATCGTAGGTGGCCGGAATGTCATAGTTGATGACATGGCTCACGTCCGCGATATCAAGTCCGCGCGCGGCCACATCCGTCGCCACAAGGATTTTGACATGGTCGTCCCTAAAACCTCCCAAGGCGCGCTGGCGCCTAGAATGATTCTTGTCTCCGTGAATTGAGTCCGCTTTGAAGCCGCGCCGTAGTAACTCAACGGAAAGCTTCTCCGCACCGTGCTTGGTGCGCGCGAAAATGAGCACCTTGCTGAAGTCATCCTGTCGAAGTAACCCGTGCAGCACCTCCACTTTCTCGGTACCGCGCGAGACGCGCACCACATCCTGCTCCACGCTCTTCGGCGTTTCGGTGGTCTTTACTGAAATACGCACCGGCTCGCGGAGAAATTCAGAGACAAGTTTTTCAATTTCGCGCGAAAGTGTCGCGGAAAACAACAGTGTATGGCGCTCTTTAGGCATGAGCGACACCACATAGCGCATGTCCCCCACAAATCCCATATCAAGCATACGGTCCGCTTCGTCCAATACAATCGTCTTGAAAAAGGCGAGATTGATGACCTTGCGGCTGATGAGGTCCTTGAGCCGTCCCGGCGTGCCGATGATACAGCTGTGCTCATAGCGAAGGTCGGAAATCTGCTTTCCGATGCTGGCACCGCCCACCACGCACACCGAGAACATGCGCATGCCCTTGGCAAAGGCGCGGAACTCCTGGTCAATCTGAATGGCAAGCTCGCGGGTGGGTACCACAATGAGCACTTTCTCTTTCGGATTCGCAAGCACTTTGTTGATGAGAGGAAGCAAAAACGCAGCCGTCTTTCCGGTGCCGGTATTGGCAATGCCCACGACATCCGTGCCCTTGAGAATGTGCGGAATGGCGCGGTCCTGAATCGGCGTGGGAGTCGTGTAGCCCTTAAGCGCGACATTGCGCTTAAGCCGTTCATCCATGACGAAGTCCTGAAAATTATGTTCAGGTACAAAATGTTCCGCTACTTCAGTAATCACCGCTTTGTTTATAAATTTTGACGGGTCAATGTACTGTCCCGGGGGACCCTTGCGAAAGCCGCCGCGACCGCGGGCCGGACTAAAGCGTGAGGGGCCTGCGCCGCGGGAAAAACCGCCCTTATAAGAAGAGTGTCGTGAACCTCTTTGATTGAAGTTTTTGGTATACATAAATAGCCCTAACCCGCCCAACTTTCAGACATGACAACAGGAACTATGCAAGGATATTTCACTGCAATCAATGAAACAACCGGAACAACAGTACCACTGCTGAAAGTTAGGCGGGCAACCCCGGCCATTATAGTAAAAAGGAGCCGGCTTATCTCGTGATTTTTAGATAAGCCGCTCCGAGGAGAACTTAGCGCCACAAGTAGGAATCTATGGCGAAAAACCAATGAGAATTTAGTTGTAGATACACTATATACTACCTGCCCGAAAAAGTCAACCCCGCTTACAACCGACTTCCTACTTCTATTGCCTGCTCCGAGGGGGCAGAAAAGGCACCGAAAAAGACCAGCGCGAAAATGACCATCGTGATTCCGGCAAAAATCGCAGTGGTGGAAAGAAACAGCCGGACTGCCTCTGTTTTCTTTCCTTCCAAATACAGCGCCGCGGGATGATAGACAAAGAGATACCCCATTATCGCGGCAGAGAGGACAAACAGGGAGAGCATAGCAACCGGTATGAGCATTGTTTCCGGAACAACGCCCACCATTTGTTCCACCATTTCTGACCCGTAAAAGATGGCACACACCACAAGAAATATATAGAGTGACGCGAGTACCGCGTTTGTGAGAGCTTGTTTGTTCATATATTTCTACAATTCCTTTATAGAAACATTTGTTACGTCAACGCTATTCTGTCATTCCTGCGTAGGCAGGAATCCAGGTATGTTTACGGGATTCTTGATTCCCGCATTCGCGGGAATGACACAGAACCATCACTCCAGTATCACAATCTGCCGCACCAAAACTCTCGCCTCTTTCTCCACGGCCTCCACACGGGCGCGCTTGCCGCCAAACGGAATATGATACAGCGCGCTCATGGTCATGCACGGGGCGGAGCCGGTCGGTGTTGCGCACATGCTTTCCTCGTTTAGCAAAAGCTCCATAGTGGTCGTGGGGCCGCCGAAATTCGGATATGAAAAATACGGAATGTCCTGCCCCGTACTGGTGGCAAACTCCAATATACCTTCCCGTACAAAATTTATCTGCTCTTGTTGCACCGGCACTCCCGTGTCCTCTGCTTCTAGTGGAACCTGTTCTGCCAGCCGCGATTTACCGAATGCATACAGCACGCTTGCGAGAAGCGCGAGAAGAAGAATAAGAAGCAACGATTTCTTAATACTGGTTTGCATGTATTTCAAGGGGCACCCTTGTGTGGTGCAAGGGTGCCCCTTGTTTACTAGATTTAGATTTTGGGAGTTTCGTCTTTCTTGGGCAGACCCCACTGCCATTTTGGTTTTTCGCCGGTCTTCCAGCAGATGCCGATAAGAATCAAAACCAGAATGACGGTTGAGGGGGCGAACATAACACGCGCGTCACTTACGGAGTGCGACCCTGCATCAAGGCGCAAGACATTAAGCGTAAAAAGCACCGCAAAAATAACAAGCACTGCCCACCCCTGCCATCTGACCGGCATCCATCCCCATCCATAGAGCTTGCGCTTGAACCAATACCCTTCCGGATTGTCTTTAAAATATTCCAAATATCTTTTGAGCATGATAGGTATATGTTACCACTAACTAAAACAAACGGCTCCCCGACTATAGTCGGGGAGCCGTTTATCTTTCGCGTCAGTTTAGCGTTCTTCTTTTGCGTCTGTTTCGCGTTTTTACTAGGAGAGATGCTTGGAGACCAACTTGGTCATTTCAAACATGTTGACCACCGCCTTGCCACCGAAGACCTTCTTCAGGGCCTCATCAGCGTTGATATTGCGCTTGTTCGTGGGGTCCTGAAGGTTGTTTCCCTTAATGTACACCCACAGCTTCTTCACCACTTCTGAACGGGGCATCGGTCCTTTGCCGACTACAACCGCCAGGTCAGCGCTCACCGTCAATGGCTTCATAAATGCAGCATTTGGCATAGATATGTATTAGATTTAATAACGTATACAGTATACCCCGTGCCACAATTTTGTCCATCTTTGATTGTACACAAGAAGTATGGTGAATTGAAATATCGAAAACTGCCGTCTGTAAACTGATGATTGTGGCACGGGGTGTACCCTCTGCCACAATTTTGTCCATCTCTTACTATTCACAGAAAGTATGAGGAACTGAATGCCCATCTTTTTTGCTCGAAAAAGTCATAATTGTGGCACGGGGTGTACCCCCTCTTCAAAAAGAGCAACCCCCGCTATCGGGACATCCCCCGTCAGCGGTTCTTTAGCGTGGTGGTAATCCGGCCATCCTCAAGAGTAATCGTCTGTTCGGCCATCTTTGCATACTGCTCCTCATGCGTAATCATGATGATGGTCTGCCCTTCGCGGTGAATCTCGGCAAAAATATTCATAATGACCCGCGAGGATTCGCTGTCCAAATTGGCTGTCGGCTCGTCGGCAAACAAAATCTTCGGGTGATGAGCCACCGCGCGTGCAATAGATACCCTCTGCTGTTCGCCGCCAGACAGGTGACTTGGAAGCGAGTGCAAACGCTCTGAAAGCCCCAGACGCTTGAGTGCCGCTTCCGCAAGCGCACGCGCTTCGGACTTGCGCATGCCCTGCATCAACAGCGGCAAAAGCACATTTTCAATCGCCGTAAGGTCGGGAAGGAGCGCGTAGTCCTGAAAGACATAGCCAAAGTGCGAGAGGCGGAATCGCGTCTTCTCGGCGGCGCTCATGTGTGCGGCGGGATGTCCGTCAATAATCACTTCACCTCCTGTCGGGTCGTCGAGCAAACTCATCTGATAGAGAAAGGTGCTTTTACCCGCGCCCGAGCGACCCATGATAGAAACGTACTGCCCTTTTGCCACGCGAAAATCAATACCGCGAAGCACGGGTGTCTCCTTATCGCCGTCGCGGAATGTTTTTATTAAATTTCGTGTTTCAATCATTGTGGTGGCCTCTCCCCCTTTTCAAAGGGGGAGATTGAGAGGGGGTTAGTTTCTTCCCAAAATAGAATCCAACGTGTTCTTTCTGATAATCATCCATGCCGGTATGTAGCCGGCAATAATGGTGGAAAAAATCAAAAGCCCCACGCGGAAAAGCGTCTGGCCGAGCGGAGCCACCAGAATGCCGTCGCTAAACGGAAAATCTATGGGGTGCGCCGCTATTAAAGGCACGAGCAATCCATACACGATTGCAAGTCCTATTAAAGAACCGAGCAGTGCGTAATACATTGACTGCAACACATACGAGATGCGGATGGCGCTTCCCTCTATGCCGATACCTTTCATGATGCCAATGTACTTGCGCCGAGTGAGCGCATTGATAAATATCACGATAAAAATCGTAATGGAGGCGACGACAAGTCCGATGGAGCTGAAGGCCGCACCGAGCATGTTGAAGGTGTTGATGATGTCCTTGAGAAATTTCGGCTGTGCGTCTTCATACGTCTGTATCTTCGCCTCGCGGTCCGCGCCGCTTTGTTTGAGGCGCTCGCGGACCGCGGCCGGACTCGCATCCTGCTTGAGCAGAATCGCAATCTGGTCCACATTGCCGTCGTTTCGCCCTATCATACTGCGAAGCTGGGAGTCCACCATAAACACGTTGCGGGTAAGAGCGTCCACTTTGCTCTCCACAATCCCCTTCACCCTGACTTCGCGCACGACCTCTCCGATAGTCAGACGGATTTTGGTGCCGACCGTGACGTTATCCAGCGCTGCGAAGTTCGGGTCATCTACCGGCACGTACTGGCTTAAGAGAAACTGGCCGATAAGCACTTGGTCGTAGTCGCCCTGCGAAAGATACTCGCCCTCGGTAATGGAGGAAGCCAAACCGGTCACGCGGTCTTCGGAAGCGGGGTCAATGCCAAAGACCTGTGTGCCGGCGGTATCGGGTTTGTCCGTATCTTTTTTGGTGCGGTAATTCGCCTCAATCAAAGCGCCCTCGCTATAGCGTGGTGAAAGAGCTTGCACTTCCGGCAAGCTCTTGACGAGGGCTATAAGATTGGCGCTTCCTTCAATATATTTCTTATCGTCCAGCGCCGAGATGATAACGTCCCCCGTAAACTCTTCGTGCCACTGTTCAATGGAACCCTGAATGAGTCCGACCAAAATACCCGAGAGCACGACGAGGTTTAGAAAAGTGAGCACCATGACAAACACGATAAGACCCGTGGTCCAGATGCTCGCCCGCTTTATCTGCCGCAGGGCAAGGAAAAATCCTATCCGCAGATTGAGAAAATACTGACTCAACATTATTTAGTAGGACTTAACAACACTTCATCTCCTTCTGAAAGTCCGGAAAGTATTTCAACTGAACCGAGAGAAGAGACACTGCCGGTTTCTACCTCGCGCTCTTCAGTCCCGTCTTTCCCGCGCACAGGCACGAATGTCTTACCCTCGCGCTTGATGAGAAGTCCTTGCGGAATCGCAATCACGTTCGCGCGCTTCTCGGTCGTAATGACAATATTGGCATTCATACCCGAAACAATCCGCAGGTCTTTTTGTGCAAACCGGAGTTTGACCCGATACGTGGACACCCCATCACGAATGGTTTCCGCGGGGTCTATTGCGAGAATGCGGAGCGGAAACTTAACCTCCTCGCCGAACGCATCAAGAGTCGCGATGGCCTCATCCCCCACCTCTATCAGAGGAAGATGAATTTCCGGCACAAAACTTTCAACCTGCAGGGTATCCGCTCCGATAATGGAGATAACGGACTCGCTCGGAGAGGCACTGCCGCCCACCTTTGCTTCCATGCGCGTAATGACCCCGCTAAAGGGCGCCACAATGAGCGTCTTTCGCAGTCGCGCCTGTGCGCTTAACAGTGCCGCTTCGGCGGCTTTGAGATTCGCTTCCTCTTGTGCAATGTCTTCCGTAGTCGCGCCTGCCTGTTCAAGCACGAGGTCCTTTCGGACGGTCGCAAGCGCACCTTCCGCATTTTTCTGTGCCGTCAAAGCCGAGGTAAGAGTGGTTATCGCGGAATGTACATTGCTTCGTGCTGTGGCAATGCTTGTGCGGTAGTCATCAAGTGTTGCCTGCGGAAGAGAGGTTCTCGCGGTAAGCGAATTGAGTGCGGACACCACATCCTGAAGAAGGGCTTGGGTTTGTGCAAGATTTTTGTTCGCGCGTTCTACGAAAGAGGGTAAATCCGTTACGGAGGAGAGCGTCTGTATATCCGCGCCCCAAGAGACAAGCATTCGCTCCGCAATGAGACGTCCCGCTTCAATGTCTGACTTCAAACTCTGGTCAAGAAGCGTGTAGTTAAAAAGCGGCTGTGCACTTTGCGCACCGGTTATCAGTTCGTCCACGCGGTGGCGTATAGCGTCATCCGACTCAGTGTAGGCATTGGTAAGTGCATCAACAAGCGTCTGATTCGCCCGCAACAGAGCCGCCTCGGCGCTTGAAACTTTTGATTCGGTAACCGCAATCTGCTCAAAGCGCGTCCCGTTTTTAAGTGATTGCAATTGTGCCTGCGCCGCCTCAAAGGCCGCCTCCTTCTGAAGCACGTCCGCCTGCGCATCACCATTTTCAAGTGAGGCAAGAACCGCTCCGAGAGCGACTGTCTTTCCGACATCAGTGTAGACACCGGCGACACGGCCGGAGTCGCTGAATACCAAATCAACACTTCGCGCCGGAATTACCTTTCCGGACACCGAAATCTCCTGCACAAAATCCGAGGTAGCGACGATGAGCACCTCTTCTCCCCCGTTACCGCCAAGAGCAAGCAGAGTGACTCCACCAACTGCAACCACTAAAGCAACCCCATAGAGTACCGATTTCATCGTGAACCCTTTCATAGTAGTCCCGCCATACTACACAATTTCACTCACTTTTCAAGCGCGCCCGCGAATGACGAAGCTCAAAAATTCTCACTCTTTTGTCATTCCCGCGGAGGCGGGAATCCAGATTTCTCGGGACTCCGCAACGGCTCACCCTGCCCGGCCAACGGCTCACATACACCACATGAGCCGTTAACCCTCCCCTCTGTCATTCTCGCGGAGGCGGGAATCCAGAACACCCCGCTAACTGCCGCTTTTCAAACTCTCACATAGACGACGTATTTTCCGGTTTTTCCCTCCTGTCGTAGACGTCCCTCCTTTTCTAACGTATCTAAATAGCGGGTTGCGGTAGCATCCGATACTCGGAGTAGTTTTTGTACTTCGTCGTTCGAGATTTTGCCCGTCTCGGTGACTTTCGCCATGATGCGGTCAAGCTTCTTTCGTCTGTGTGCTTGGATTTTTGCTCGGGCTTTTATCAAGAGGGCGGTGATGATTGTCCCTTCCCCTCCTCTCCCTCTGCCCCTTTTCTAAGGGGAAGTACCGAGTCCTCGAGGGGTAGGGGTTGT
>JAUSHG010000074.1 GCA_030648695.1 bacterium
ATTATCTTTGAAAACGCGGCGATAGACAGCGCGGACGGCGTCAGGACGTTTTACCGGCTAAAGGAAAATGATGACCAGAATGTGCCGGAGTGGTATGACCTGCTTGGGTCATTCAGCAAGGAGGCGGTGTTGCGCCAGAGAGACCGCATTCCGAATTTTGATGAGTATCTGATTTCTGAAGAGATACGATGTCTTTCGCTGTCGTCACTTCTGCAGAAGCACGGGATTGCAAAGGTTGATCTGCTTCACATAGACGCGGAGGGCCACGATTACGAGATTATCAAGTCCATTCCGTTTGCAAGCGTGAAGCCGGCAATGATTTTGTACGAACACCGGCTTTTGAGTGCCGAGGATGTGGTGGCGTGCCAGGCATTTCTGCGAAAGCAGGGGTATACACTTATTCAGAGTTCCGAGCACAATACGTTCGCTTTCTTGTGGAAGACGCTTCTGCGCAATACCCTGCGGGCAGTGTTTTCATAATCAGGCAGTAAAGAATACGTATATGTTTCGTCTTTTTTGGTCAGGCATTTCGCGTGTATTTCCGTTTGTGCGGGATATGCTGCTTGGTCTCGGATTAATCTGGCATGAAGGGCGTCAGCGCTATTCGCTTGGTTTTTTGAAGCCGGAGCGCACCATGGAGGAATTGCTGGCGCACGTGAAGGAGCAGGGATTCAGCAATCACTTTATCGCGTGGGTTGATGACGGCGAACTGTGCAGTTTGCGCAGGATTGCCGCTGACCCGCGCTATCAGTATCACCTACGCATCTTCAAAGACGGGGAAGTACGGGGCCATTATGAATGTACCCCCGAGGCGCATCCGATTTGGCATTTTACAGAGCGGGGACTTGAGGAGCGGCGTGAAGAGTTTCTGACATTTCTTGAGGGTTGGATAGTATCAAGATGAATCAGATGCATATTTCTAATTTATTTCCCATGTCATTATAACAAAGCTATAGCTTTGTTATAATGACATGGAGCGATTTAGCATTAATAATTTCATTGCAATGGGAGAGCTTGAAAAAGAAGTTGCGGAATCTCTTAGAAATACCGCAATTCAGCGGGCGGTACTCAAGGCGGTTGAATCGCTTGAAGATTTCACTGCGGGGGCGCTCGCAGGGAGTATATACAAAATGTATAAGATACTGGACAGGCAGGAACAGCGAAAAAAATATCGTACGATTCTCAATGCTCGCACCCGCTTGCTTGCGCAGGGTTTTCTGATGCAAAGGGGAAAATTTCTTGAGCTTACCGCTAAAGGCGAAAAACTGCTGGAGTACTGGGAAAGATTGGAATACCGACTCTCTACACCGGAGAAGTGGGACGGAAAATGGAGGATACTCATCTTTGACATACCGGAAAAGCGAAAATATCTGCGGGAGAAATTGCGTAATACGCTTCGGTCAATTGGTTTCAAATGGCTTCAGGACAGCGGGTGGGTCTACCCATATGATTGCGAAGATTTTATTGCCCTGCTTAAGGCGGACTTTAAGATTGGAAAGGACTTGCTCTACGTTATTGGAGAAGCGGTGGAAAACGACCGAAAACTTCGTGACTACTTCGGCGTGTATACTTCTTAGTCCCGTGTGCTCCCGCCGGTATCGAGGTCTTGTTTTAGGAGAAATTTGATATGTCATTATAATTACGCTATAGCGTAATTATAATGACATAGTGGAAGTGGGGTGAGTCAGTTTAACGATCCGATATGCAATTTCGTTTTCGCCTGCGCAGAATCAGGGAAAATAATGTCCCAAAGTGTGCCGGCGACATTGCGGGAAGCTCCGCGCAGGGGGTAGTGGTGCAGGTCTATGAAGGGCAGGGAATTACATTCAATCACGCCGCTTTTTTTCTGCATCTGCCACGGTACGGACACATCCTGCATGATGAAGTCCACGCCGACGAGCGGGTCGTTAAGCAGTGCTCCTACCCGCTCCAGCAGTTTTCGGTTTTCGGGATGCATGCTGTCGGTCACATCAGTCGTCCCTGCACCGATGCCGCGGCTTACTTTTTGATTGAGCGAAACAAAACGTCCTTCTTCTGGGATGTCTCCCAAGGACAGTCCTTGGCGTTTTAATTCTTCATCCGCATCCGGTCCCATAGCAATCAGATGAAAGGTTTTGCCATGGCGCTTTGGGTTTTTGTTCTCTTCTTCAACAAGTTCCAAAACGGTGTGTACGCCATCTCCCCACACTCCGGGCGGCTCGCGGCGCATGACAGCCGTAAGTGTGCCGCCGATGAGCGTGCCGCGGAATACAAATCCGGAAAGCTCCTCCTCTATGAGGACGAGCGGAGAGAGCTGCCGCGCTTTTTTCCATGCCGCAATAAACTGCGATTCAGTTTGTAGGTGAATCGTGGTGTGGCGGCTGCGTGAGCCGGTGTAGGGTTTCGTAATGACCGGCTTATCAAGTGTACGGAACAATGCGAGCGCTTGATTCCGAAACAGTCGTGCTCCGCCGCGTGCCACGGGGATTCCCGCTTCTGCAAAACGTTTTCGCATCTCTGCCTTATTGTCCATCCAGTAGAGCGAAGCGGATTCCCCTCCGCGCGGACGCGGAAGTCCGTCAAAACATCTCGTTTGCCCTCCACATCGTGCGATAAAGAGGTCTTTGATAGGGCCGAGCCGGTACTCAACCATGTGTATGCCGCGGATGTGTGCTTCGGTCCACAGCGCACGCGTGCGGTCGCTGTCATCGTCTGCAATTTCGCTCTGCATGTTGCCGATATGCAGAAATGCAAGGAGCCGCAGTACCAGCGGGCCGACGACATCAAATGAGGATGCAGAGAAAGGTGAGAACACAATACGAAACAGGGAATTGAGCGGACGAAACAGGGGCTTTACCACCAATCCGAGGCAGGCGGAGTAAAACAGCACGCGGTGATTCACCTGTGCCGGTTCGCAGTCAGGGCAGGGTTTTTGTCCGAGAAGCATGGAGAAAGTATATCAAAAAGGTAGAATGCGTATATTCTGTTGGAAAAAGCGTCTTTAGTGCGCTATTGTGTATATGTTTGGCCACGTGGCGAAGATAGCAACGCGGCGGTCTGCAAAACCGCAATGCGGGGGTGCAAATCCCCCCGTGGCCTCCAATGCCCGGGTGGCGGAATTGGTATACGCAGCGGACTTAAAATCCGTAGCCGGAAACGGCTTGTGGGTTCGACCCCCACCCTGGGCACAATTTCTCTAAGAGGACTGCGAAAGGCGGTCAATCAGTTGCCGGTTTTTTTCCCCTCTATCAATCACAAAAGATAGAAAGGGAAGGTGATGAATCGCAAGCCGCTCTCCCAGACGCTTTCGCAGATGGCCGGTCTGACGCTTGGTAAATGTAAGCGCGTCTTTTTCTTTTTCTTCGGGCAACACCGTAATGAGAATGGTTGCCTGGTCGGTCTTCGGCGAGAGCAGTACGCCGGTTACGGTGATAAGCGAAGTCCCCTCGTCAACTTCCGAGAGGAACTCTGCCGCGATATGCCGGATTGATTCCCTGATTTTTTCCGCCTTAATATCTTGCATGATTGATTTTGTTAACGAGTGTATCGAGTTCTGCAAAATCATCACCCCGTTAAATCCGCCGGAGGCGGCGTCCCGACCAGAGTCGGGACGATTTAACGGGGTTGTGAGAAATATAGTCGCTTCGCTCCTTATTTCTCTACAACCGTAAACACCTCCAACTGGTCGCCGGCCATAATCTCATGGTCGCTTGATACATATCCGCCGAACTCGGCGCCACTGCTTACTTCACGCACTTTCTCCTTAAACTTCTGAAGTTCGCGGATTCTGCCTTTGCCCAGATTGGTGCCGCGGCGAAAGATGTTGAATTCATCTCCGGACGAAAGCTCTCCGTCAAGCACCTTCCCCCCGATAATCTGCTTGTCCTTCTCCTGACTGAAAATCTTGAGTATTTTTGCTGTTCCTTTCTTTTCTTCAACACGCACCTTAGGAGTGCGCGCTTTGACCTCGCCCTCCAGCCATTCCAGTAGGTGATAAATGATATCAAAGGTTTTGACCGGAAACGCCGCGCGCTCGGACAGCGGCTTTGCCGAAGCGTCAATTCCGATATGGAATCCCACCACTGCCGGCTTGGTCGCCCCCGCGGCAACCTTCAAGTCGTTCTCGTTTATGGGGCCGATGCCTGACTGAATGATTTTGATTTCCACTACATCACTCCCGCGCTTTAGTACTTCCGCCTCCACTGCCTCAAGTCCTCCCATCATGTCGGCTTTTATCACGAGCGGAAAGAGGACCTTTTCCTGAAGCCGTGTCGTATAGGTGGCAGCGGGAGCTTTTTTCCCGGCCGCTTTTCTTTCTTTCTCCTGTTCCACCAACGCTTCGGCCTCTCGCTTGGTGCCTACCGCGACACACACCGCTCCGGTCCGTGGAATCTCGCTCCAGCCCATGAGGTGCACTACATTTCCGCCCCGTGCCTCCTCCATTGGTTCGCCTAAAAAGTTGTCAATCCGGCGGGTGGGTGCGAAGGCCTCTTCCGCAACCACAAACTCGCCCTTCCGGAGCACTCCCTGCTTGATGATAAGCACTGCCGCGATACCCTTGGTGCGCTCCACCTTTGCTTCCGCGATAAACCCCTTCATTTCTGTTCCGTCTTTCTTTCCTACCTCGTGAAGCTCCGCAAGCAGAAGAATGGTCTCCAAAAGTTCGTCTACGCCCGCACCGGTCGTGCCGGATACGCCGACACAGGGGATATCACCACCGTATCCTTCCACATAGATTTCTTTTTCCGCGAGTCCCTGACGAACGCGCTCCAGGTTTGCCTCTGGCCGGTCAATTTTGGTGGCCGCCACCAGATAGGGAATCTTTTCCTTTTTTATGAATTCAAATGCCTCAAGCGTTTGCGGCTTGACGCCTTCTTCCGCAGAAACCACCAATACCGCAATATCCGCGAGAGCCGCGCCGCGCTCCCGCATACCGCGGAAGGCCTCGTGTCCGGGCGTGTCCAAAAAGGTAATAGGATGTTCCACCCCGTCTTTGCTCTTAAACGTTGTTTCGTAGGCGCCCAAATGCTGGGTAATGCCTCCGGCCTCGCCTTTTACGACATTGGCCTTGCGGATATAATCCAGAAGTGTGCTTTTGCCATGGTCAATGTGACCCATGACCGCGACTACCGGCGGACGCGGCTGTAACTGCATATCGCTTGTATTGTGTATTCCGGTATTTTTCATAATCAATTTTGTCCATTGGCCGCGTCCTTACCTTTGACCGTTAACTCTTAACTGTTAACAGTCAAAAGTTAAAGGTTACATGTTCAAGCGCTCCTGCGCTTGCTTTATCGCTTCTTTTTCCTCACCGGTAAGCTCATACGTTGATGCAAACTTCTCAATCGGTTTTGCGAAAATACTCAAACTGCCGCGGGAGTTGAGGGTTGAGAGGACGACGCCGTTTCCCCGCTCATCAAGAAAGGCCGTTGCGAAACTTTGGTTGCCTCCCTCGCCAATTCCCTTAAACGGATTGAAGCGCACCGTGCCGACTCCGCGAGTGCTTCCTTTGAGGCGATTCTCCACAGCCGCGAGATAGATTTCAATCTCTTTCCGGAAATCCTTGAAGCGCTGAATATCCGCCGAGTTCTTGATGATAACGTCCTCCAGAGATTTTGTGTTTTTACCGCGAAGCAAACGGCTCATCCGCCACTCGGTATGCAATCCGAGCGCAATGGCAACGATGATGCCAGCGACAAGGATGTAAAGCAGTGTGTTGGTATCCAAAGTCATTTTTGTATTCTTAATTCTCCCTTTTCTAAAGGGAGCACCCGACCGACTTTTTCTGAAAAGTGAGGCGGGGAGGGATTTTAAAATCCTCCGTCCCTCGGTGACTCGGGACACCTCCTTTAAGAAAGGAGGAATCAGAGCCGCACACCGCGAGATTATACGTCACTTTTCGTCTTTTATCCAGTAAACAAAAAGGCGCGGCCAAGGAAATGGCCGCGCCAAAGCGGCTGAACTAAACCGCCGCCAATTCTGTAGCAAAGAGTTTCAACAGGTAGTGCATGAGTTCCTGTGTGGCTTCTTCTCGGTTGGTTACCACACATACTGTATTGGTTTGCATACATGCCTTCAGCGTCAATTCTTCCAAATTAGTGCTCAGGAATGCCCGAACACGGTCGGGGTCGGCTTTGAGTGTTTTAAGAAAGTGTGTTCGCTTTTCACCAGTGAGTTCATCAAAGCTTTCTCCGATGGCGAGAACTGCTTCATCATTTATGGCTGTCGTCATGTCATTCTCCTGTGGTTGATTTTCCATTCGAAAACATACAGTATGTAGGGTAAATGTCAAGAAAACGCATCTATCTGGACTACGCCGCGACTACTCCGCTTGACCCGCGGGTAGAAAAGGTCATGCAGGCGTTTATGCGCAAACAGTTCGGAAACCCGAGCTCCATTCATGCGGAAGGAGCTGCAGCCAAAAAGGCGCTTGATGCGGCGCGTACGAGTGTGGCGCGCTCCCTTGAAGCGCACAGTGAAGAGATTGTATTTACAAGCGGAGGGACGGAGGCGAATAACCTTGCGATTTTTGGAGTGATTGAGGCCTTTACAAGGTTCAACCTTGAATCGGGAAAAAGGTTGAACCTTGTAAAGAAGGGAGTGCACATTGTAACCACCAACATTGAGCATGCTTCTGTCTTGGAGCCCCTGCGAGAGTTGGAAAAACAGGGAGTATCGGTGACGTATGTGCCGGTTGAACCAAGCGGGATTGTAAAGCCGGAAAAGATTATGGCCGCGATTCGGCCGAATACCGTGCTCGTGTCGGTGATGTATGCAAACAACGAAATCGGAACTGTCCAACCCATAAGGAAGATTGGACAGGAAATTCGAAAGCTTCGGGAAGTCAAAAGTCAAAAGTTAAAAGTTAATGGTCCAAATGAAAAAGGGTACCCACTTTTTCATTCGGATGCCTGCCAAGCGCCGCTCTACCTGAACTGTCTCGTGAACGCACTCGGCGTTGATGTGATGACACTTGATGCGCACAAAATGTACGGCCCGAAAGGAATCGGCGCATTGTATGTGCGTAGAGGAACGCCGATTGCGCCGCAGATAGTGGGCGGGGGACAGGAGCGGGGACTGCGCTCTACTACGGAAAATGTGCCGGCGATTGTGGGATTTGCAAAAGCGCTTGAAATTGCCGTTTTGGAGCGCAAACAGGAATCCATCCGCCTTGAAAAACTCCGCGATTCGCTACATTCTCACATTCTTAAGAATGTGAGAATGTCTGGGGGAAATGAAATCTTGATAAATGGAAGTATGGAAAAAGAGGAGCGACTGCCGAATAATTTAAATATTTCGCTTCCCGGAGTTGATACTGAATTTTTAACTCTTCAATTGGACGTAAAAGGAGTTGCCGTCTCCACCAAGAGTTCGTGTCTTAAAGACGAGCACGAATCGTATGTGATTAGAGCGCTCGGAAGCGACAAAACCCGTTCCTCCTCCAGTTTACGCTTTACTTTAGGGCGAAAAACAACGAAACAGGAGGTTGAATCTGCTGCCCAAATATTGTCTGACTTACTTTCGGCCGAGTAATCTGTTGCACATCTCCTCATCGGGCGATATAGTGTGGAGAATCCTATTCTCCTTTCGCATTTTCGTATCAGTTCGTAGTTCGTATTGCATGGAAGAATTAAACAAACAACAACTCATTCTTTTGGCTCTCCTGGTATCCTTTGTTACCTCCATCGCCACCGGCATTGTGACGGTGTCGCTCATGGACCAGGCGCCGCCCGTCGTTACGCAGACCATCAACCGTGTGGTGGAAAAGACAATTGAGCGCGTGATTACCGAGCCCTCCGTTACCACTCCGGCTTCCGCAGTCATCGCGAGAGAAACGATTGTCGTGAAGGCGGATGACCAGGTGATTGAGGCCATCGCAAAAAATATCGGAAGCATTGTCCGTATCAAAGAGGTAACCGGCGACCCGGAAAACCGCCGGACAAACTTTGCGGCCATCGGCCTGGTGGTTTCAAGCGACGGTCTTATTGCCGCGGACCTCGGTGTTGCCCGCATACGGACGGATGACCTCGGAAATCCGGTGCCTGAAAGTTATATCGGCGTTTTTCCCGACGGCCGTATTTTTCCGCTGAACATTGTGTCCAATGACCAGCGTGTCGGCTTTATATTTTTCGCGCCTCTGCTTCAGGCGAAGGAGAAAGGAGTGTATAAATTTGTGCTTCCGTCATTCAGTTCTGCGCCGCTGCAGCTCGGCCAGGCCGTCGTCGCTATCGGCGGGGAAGATACCAATGCGGTGTCTACCGGCATTATCTCCAATCTGGTGGAGAAGCAGATTCCGCAGAGCGACCCCGCAAAACCCTCCGAAAAAATGCTCACCGCCATCAAAACCGACATTCGCGGCGCCGAACTGGTGTCCGGTTCACTGCTCCTCAATCTTTCGGGTGAAGTTATCGGCATGAATGCCGGAGTGGCTGCCCCCGTGCGCACCACCTTTGTGCCGGTCAAGGCGGTTCTTGACCTCGCCGCCGCGCTTCCTCCTACGGGGCTTTAAAATGGCCACTATGCACCGATTGTGCACCAAAGCGCGCCTTTTTTGCGTGCGTTTTCGCGTTTTTATGCTAAAATAACTTTTACTCTCCTATTTCTGCTTGCAATTTCGGATTTTGGAATTCATTTAGAAATTAGGTGAATTACCTGCCCGCCGAAGCCGCTTCGGCG
>JAUSHG010000078.1 GCA_030648695.1 bacterium
ACATCTGCTCCAAAACGGGGATGCCGAGAAGCGAAAGCCCGTTCTTCATGACCGTTGCAAATGCCTGCGTGAGGGAGAGACGATATGCTTCTTCCTTAGAACCGATAATTTTCTCCTGTGCATACCATGTATTAAACGCCCCCGAGAGTTCAATGAGGTACGTCACCACATGATGCGGCTCATACAAGGTGCCCGCCCGTTCCACTACTTCAGGAAAGCGATACAGCGTCCGCTCAAGCAACCCGACTTCCGGAGGTTGAACCTTGGAGTCAGAAAAAGGTTCAACCTTGTCTACTTTGCGCAATACCGACTGCGCCCGTGCATATGAGTACTGCAGATATGGACCGGAGTCGCCTTCAAATGAAATGGATTTTTCAAAATCAAAAATAATATCCCCTCCGACTGCCTGCCGCAGAATAGAATATTTGAGCGCGCCGATAGCGACCGCCTCGGTTATTTTCTCCTTTTCCTCCTTTGAGAATTCGCGCTCTTTAATCTTCTCCCGCACCATTTCCTCCACCTGCGAAATAAGTGCTTCTGCCGTTATGACATCACCCTTGCGGGAAGACATCTTGCCCGAAGGCAGACGTAGCATCCCGTGGGAAGCGTGTACGGTTTTCTTCGCCAGCGCCGGAAACAGGAACTCCATGGCCTTCAGGAGCACTCGAAAATACTCGTTCACTTCATTCCCAGTTATCACAACGGATGTGTCCGCGGGGTATTTCTCTTCCTTGTATTTCGCGAGTGCGAGCTCCTTGGCCTCATACGTGGGTAGTCCTTGTGAATTGATAAAGACACGTGTGTGCAGACCATACTGCTCACCCTTAAACACTATAGCTCCTTCGCTTTCTTCAAACACGCCTTTCTTCTGCCCTTCCCGCACAATCTCCACTCCGCGAGGCGCCATATCACTTTCAAAAAAGTAAAAATCAAAATGCGTACTGAGTTTCTTATACAAACGCTCAAACTCCGCCAAGCTCACTTTTTTGCCCTCATCATGAAGACGATTTATCTCTGCATCACTTCGTTCATAAATCACCTTATTGAGTTCTTCAATCTCTTTTTTCGCGTTTACATCCGTCTCATACTTTTCTGCGCCCAATGCGTACGCCTTCCCCCACTCTTGTATTTCTTTAATCTTAAATCCTAAATCTTTAATCTGCGCGCTTCGCGCGCCCCATATCGCCTTCGCCACATGCAGACCTACATCTCCCTGATAGCAGGCACGCTTCACCTCCGCGCCTCGTGCCCCAATGAGCCGAGAGATGCTTTCGCCAATCGTGTTGCTCATTAGATGCCCTATATGAAACTCCTTGAACGGATTCGGGTCGGTGTACTCCACAAGCACCTTTTTATGGACAAGAGAGACGCTCTTGCCATAATCCTGTGCTTGTCGAAAGATCTCCCCTATACTTTTCGTAAAAAATTCTTTTGAAAGATGAAAATTAATGAATCCCGCCCCGGCGATTTCAATACGCTCAATAAAGGTCTGACCTTTTTCCCGATTCAAGGTCAGACCTTGGAGAGCGGTTACAATTTTCTCCGCTAATTCGCGGGGCTTCAATTTCAGTTCCTTCGCGTATCGCAGCGCTACATTCGTGGAATAATCTCCATGCGCAAAATCTTCCGGATGCTCCAAATGCACCTCAGGGTTCTCAATTCCAATTTCCTGCAAGGCCTGTTGTATAGCCGCTTTAAGCGTTTCTACCCTGGGGTTATTTTAGCATGGACAAAACGAAAGGCGCCCTGTGCAAGCGGCGCCTAATCCAGTGGTATGGAGAGAAACGGCCTTGCGGCGGTTAATTTCTCCGACAGAGCAGGAGCCCTGTCTAATTTCAGAGTCCAACAGCGGACTGAGCTTACACCATCATGGGCCTTAGCCATGCGTTTGGGCTCGAGGTTCTTCGCGTTGTCCCGATGTAACTGGACAAAAGAAGCTTACTACGGGAGAAAGCATCAAGCAAGCCCTTTTATACGGCCAATAATAAGGACATCTAACGGCTAAACGTACGTTTAGCCGTTCAAATGTTTCTTAATTTCTTCAAATACCTCGGCCTGTACCTCCTCAAGCGGGCGGCTGGCGTCCACTACCTTGTGTGGAACGTGTTTGAAAAACTCCAAATATCCTTCACGTACGCGGCCGTGGAACTCCACTCCTTTGCGCTCAATGTGGTCTGTGGATTTTCCTGCTTTCTTGATTCTAGAGAGTCCGATTTCAGGAGTAACGTCCAGAAAAATATAAAGGTCGGGTTTAGAGGAGAGCAGTTCTTCGCGCGCCGTAAAGAAAAATTCTAGCGTTGTCGCCTGTTGTGCATACGCCTGATACGCAAAGGTGCTTGCATCAAACCGGTCGGAGACGACACTCATGCCGCGCGCAAGTGCCGGAGCAACTATTTTCTCCGCCTCATCCGCGTGCGCGGCGAGTGCGAGCGCAAACTGCGTCTGCGGCGAGAGGTCTTTGTTTTCCTCACTGATAAGTTCTACACGCAGTTTCGCGCCAAGAGAAGTTCCCCACGCGCGCGTTACGAGAAGGTCGGGAAACTGCTCCGCCAGAACGTGCGCAATGGTGGTCTTCCCCGCTCCTTCTCCGCCTTCTAAAACAATAAATGTTGCAGAAGCCATGTCGCTAATCAATCCCTAATAATTACCCTGATCATCTCGAAAAAAGATTCGGGATTATTCAGGTATTTTAATTCGAGTTTGATTCGGGATTAAGCACGTAATATTTTATCTATTCTCTGCGCAATTTTTACAAAATCTTTTTCGGTTTTGCCGCGCGTGGTTTCCGCAGGCGTACCCAAGCGAAGACCCGAGGGGTCAATTGGACTGCGTGCGTCATTGGGAATGGTATTTTCATTGACAATAATTCCCGCTTCTTCAAGTTTATCCGCCGCCTCGCGTCCCCCGATTCCCTTTCCGTTTTGCCATACATCAACCCGCAAGAGGTGCGTTTCCGTCCCTCCCTCTACAATGCGCCAGCCAAGACGGGCGAGTTCGTCGGAAAGAGCACGGGCATTTTTTATTATCTGCGCCGCATATTTCCTGAATTCGGGAGTATTCGCCTCCTTGAGTGCTACTGCAACCGCCGCAATAGCGTTGAAATGCGGTCCACCCTGAAGACCGGGAAGAATAGTTTTGTCTATTTTATTGTGCAGTTTTCGTTCATCCTTTCTGGAGAAAATCATAGCCGAACGGGGGCCCCGAAGCGTCTTATGTGTGGTGGTCGTTACGATGTCTGCATAGGGAAACGGAGAGGGATACGCACGTCCCGCCACCAGCCCCGCAAAGTGAGACATATCCACCATGAGCAAGGCGCCCGTTGCATCCGCAATTTTTCTAAAGGCCTTGAAATCCACGATATGCGCATAGGCGGTGAATCCGGCGACAATGATATTCGGCTTCTCTGCAAGTGCAATCTTTTTTATCTCTTCATAATCAAGCCGCTCGGTGTCTTTGGCTACCCCATAGGGGACCTGCTTCCAGAATTTGCCTGTCATGGAAACTGATTGTCCGTGCGTCAAATGTCCGCCGTGAGAAAGTGTCATGCCCATTATTCTCTCCCCCTGCGGCACAAGCGCGGCATATACTGCAAAGTTTGCCGGGGAGCCGGAAAGCGGCTGGACATTAACGCTCCACGTATCCGCGTCAAGCGTAAAGAGTTCAAGCGCCCGCTTCTGCGCAAGCAACTCAACTTCGTCCACTACGGTCGTGCCACGGTAGTACCTTCTCCCCGGATACCCCTCCCCGTATTTGTCGGTAAGTATGGAACCAAGCGCCTCTAGCACATCCTTTGACACGTAGTTCTCCGAGGCAATGAGATTGATGACTTTTTTCTGCCTCTTTTTCTCGGCGGCTATGAGTTTTTCAATTTGTTTGTCCAACATATGCAGATACGAAAATACGAATTGCTGCGAATAAGAAAAAGAGGGGGCGTTACACCATATTCCTAAAAAGCCAACCAGTTAACAATCTACAAGCTATTGGAGGCATTGTATCACACTGATTTATGCAAAAGAAAAGGCAACAAGGAATTCCCTGTTGCCTCTTGAAAGCCCTCTCAGCTAGTTCCTTGGAAGGCCGATCTTTCCTTCTGCCGTTTCAAGATCGGCCGGTTCTTGACCTGCTGCTTCCGGCGGTTTTGACTCCTTTGGCAGCGGAGGAAGCACTATCCCGAACTCATTGTGCCCTTGCCATATTCTCCCTTTTCTCTCGCAAGGAAAAGAAGTTTTCATCACATGCGGCGCATCTTCATTCATAAATCTTCCTTTTCTCTAATTTGTTTCCCCTTTGTGCCCTAAATGTATCGTAGTACGAAATGATACACAGCGCAACACTTGGACATCAAGTGTCCAAGTGGCCAGGACATCTACTGTCCGAACACTAAGATACCGCCACAGCGGGCTTTTTTTCATTAAACCCTCCGGCAACCGTAAGCTCCGCCTTGATAGGCGGATGCGGGTCGTAGTTTTCAAGCACTACATGCTCCGGACGGAAGTTCTCAAGTGTCGTAGCCACCGCATCAATGCGTACAGTGGGAAACGCTTTCGGCTCACGCACGAGCTGTTCCTTGGCCTGCTCAATATGATTTTCGTAGATGTGCACGTCGCCGAAGGTGTGCACGAACTCCCCCACTCCATATCCGGTCAGATGTGCAATGATATGCGCCAGCAACGCATAGCTTGCGATATTAAACGGCACACCAAGAAAGATATCAGCCGAACGCTGGTAGAGCTGGAGGCAGACCTTGCCGTCTTTGACGTTTAGCTGATACATATTGTGGCAAATGGGAAAACGGCAGGCCTCCTCGGGCTTTGCCATTTTGTAGAGATACTCCGGATTCCATGAAGTAACAATCGCGTTGTGGCAATCAGGGTCTTCCTTAATTTCATTCATCGCCCATTGAAGTTGGTCTACAACTCGTCCGTCCTTTGCCGGCCAGCGTCGCCACAGTTCTCCGTAAATATGTTTCAGTTCTCCATACTGTTGGGCGAAGACGCTATCCGTCCCTATTTTCTGTATAAACTCGTCCTTGGTAAGTTCCGGCACCTCTCCTTTATCTGCTTTTGCCTTATAGAGTTTGTACGGGTAGTCATCCCAAATATGCACATTATTCTTGACCAAATACTCAATGTTGGATTGTCCCGAAAGAAACCAATAGAGCTCGTGCAAAACGCCCTTCCAGTACACCTTCTTTGTGGTAAGAAGAGGTAAACCCTCCGAGAGGTCAAAACGCATCTGTCGCCCGAATACGCTGTAGGTCTTTACCCCTGTACCCTTGTCCGTCTGAACCAGACCCTTGTCAAGGATTTCCTGCATCAGGTCTAAGTATTGATATTCGGGATGCTTCATATACGTAACTCGTTATTCGGCGGCGCAACGCGTATCGTTATACGTTTTACGGCTGCGTCTCACTTCGCACTTCGCGCCTCGTGTGCCGATACGCGCGGCGCTGCCGTACACCGTATGACGCTCTGTTTACTTTTTACTTTTAACAAAGAAAAACTGGGGTTAAAGGTCAATGGTTAAAGGTCAAAAGTTCAAATTATTTCTTCTTAGAAATAATCTTCGGCGGTATAAATCCCACCACATTGTTTTTGCTGTACCGTCCCGTTTCCTTGTAGTTCTGGAGCGGCTCGCTTGAAAGCGGTGAGAAGGTCAGCTGTGCAATGGCCATGCCGGGGCGGAGAATTATCGGCACGTTGTTTAGATTGCAGAGTTCAAGCGCCACCTGCAGAAAATGTCCGGGGTTAATGAGCGCCGCACTGTTGTGTACCAAAAGACCGATACGGGCAAGCGAGCTTTTTCCGTTTACCTCAATCAAATAGTGGTCGGAGCCAAAATAATCCTTTGAATAGCCCAAAATGCTCACTCCGGGGTGGAGCACAAACGCCTCCCCGTCCGCCACACGCACCTCATGGGTCTTGGGAAACACCTTGTTTGCCGGGTCAATAAAGGTGGAGGTGTGCGCATCATTTACAAGAAAATTGTTGCCAAGCACAATGTCGTAGCTTGCCGGCTGGAGGCGTGAAGGGTCAAAGGGCTCAATGGTAATGGCCTTGCGCTTTACTTCCTTTTTTATATCTCGGTCGCTAAGAAACATGAAAATGTTTAACTATTAACTTTTGACTCTTAACTGTTAACGGTAAATGGTTAAGAGTTAATGGTCAAGGTGTTCTCATTCTATGAGGAACACCTTGTCAGTGCCGTAATACTCCGGCCAATGCTCATTATAAAACTTAAACATCCTCTCCAGCCGGTCCTGCGGCAGTTCAACACAGCCGAGTTCCACCATGAGGGCATCAAGCTCCCTGCGTGCCGCATCCGCTCCACTCTCATCATTAATTACTTTCTCAAATTCCGCTAGGTATCCATAACCGGCATTCTTATCAATCGTAATATGAAAATCGCGCACTGCATACTCCTCCCGCTCCCGCGACCACTTGGCCTGATAGGTCAGACCTATATTCCGAAGTATCTCATCCAGCTCCTCAAGCGTTTTGTGCACCTGCGCCTCAAACTCAATACGCTTCACACCATTTGCACTTGTGTCATCTCCGACCGAGGCCTTGATGATAAAGGTAACTATTCCGTCCGCGTCCCGTGTACGGATGGAGACATTTTTGCCCTCTGCAAGAATTTTCTCAAAGGCAGGCAGTTTTTCTTTGGGCAATAGAACAGAAAGTCCGCTCAAAACCGCAAGGGATTCCGGTGCATTGAAGTAGTGATTTCGCTGTTTTCCTTGTCCCACGAGTTTTGGCGAAGGCGACTTCGCGAGGAGCTTACGTCGCAGTGCATCCGCATTTTCCTTTGAACCAAGAAGCGATTTTACTTCTATTTCAAATGTGTGGGACATAGTGGAAAAACACAGAACACAAGAACCCAAAATCCAAACAAAATAAAACATTTCTTCGTTTGTGCTTTGGCTATTGTGTTTCTTTTGGATACTGGAAACTGTGCTTTGTGCTTTAATTCTGCAATAATGTTGCCTAAGTATAACAGGGGGGACAATGCCTACAATATGGACAAAGAACCACGAATCAGCATAGTAGTGGCGGTTTCCCGCCAAAATGCCATTGGCATAGGCAATGACCTCTTGTTTCGCATTTCTGATGACCTGAAGCGCTTCAAACAACTGACCAAAGGTCACCCCATTGTGATGGGCAGAAAGACGTACGAATCCATCGGCCGTCCCCTCCCCGAACGTACCAACATCATCATCACCCGAAATCCGGACTATAAAGCTGAAGGGTGTATGGTCGTTTCTTCGCTTGAAGAGGCAATCAAAACGGGAGGTGAAATAGCCCTTCGACTCGCCCCGAACAAAATTGAGGGGCAAGCTCAGGGCGATTACAAAAACTCCGAAGTTTTTGTAATCGGCGGCGGTGAAATCTTCAAACAGGCAATGCCGCTTATAGACAAACTCTATCTCACTCTTGTTGAAAGTGACGCGGAGGGTGACGTCTTTTTCCCCGACTGGCGCAAAGATTTTACAAAGGAAACCTTCCGCGAGGAACGATTTGACGAAAAAACCGGCCTGCGGTATACATGGGTAGATTTGGAAAGACGATAGATCAACCAACGGAAAGGAAAGTCCTATGAAAATCCATGTGCTCGGCCCGGCTGGCTCGTATGGCCACGAAGCGGCACTGCAGGCAATACACACACTCTCACTCAACGAACCCGAAATTGTGTTCGAACCGACGAACGCATCGGTTTTGCCCGCAGCAGAACGAAACGAAGCAATCGGTATCGTGCCGGTGGAAAATAGTACGTTTGGAGATGTGGTGGAAGTATTGGGATATCTTGCCAAACAATCTCCGAGCTTCTTGTTGCGAGTTATCGCCCAAGTTGAACTCTCCGTGCGGCACTGTTTATTGGTCCCGCACGAAATTACAAGTGTGGAGCAATTAGCGGGGCTCACATCGCACCCGCAGGCAATAGGTCAGTGCCAGGATAGTATCCGCCGCTGGGGCATAACTCATATTGAGCCGGCGACAAGCACGGCTGCAGCGGCAAAGCATGTGACCGAAAATCCGGATAAGAAATTCGGCGCTCTGGCATCACAGTTTGCTGCAAAAGAGTACAATCTCACTGTTCTTGCAGAAAACGTACAATCGCAAAGCGACAATACAACCCGCTTTTTTGTATTTTCGCCAATGAATCTAAACGCGCCCACGGGAAACGATAAAAGCGTACTCACGTTTCGTTTGCAAAACGAACCGGCCGCACTCATTGAGGCCATCATTCCGTTCGCCACACGGCGCATCAACATCAGCGCCATACATTCAGTAGCGCTCGGTGCATGGCGTTACGGATTCTACGTTGAAATTGAAGGGCATGCGGAAGATGGCCCGGTTGCCAAGGCCCTTACTCTTATGCGACTGTGCACCGAAGAACTCGTCGTACTTGGTTCGTTCCCGAAATAGGCCAGCACGAATTCTTTTAAAATACGCAAACCGCCCCGACCAGAGTCGGAGCGGTTTTTTATTTGCGGAAGTTCGTGTCTTATTCTGCGTTATTCTGTTGTTAAGGATTAAGGATTGAAGGACTGGATCCCCGCCTTCGCGGGGATGACACAAAATATAGTCGCTAAGCTCGTTATTTTGTGTCACTTCACCTCGATTCCCATTGACCGGGCGCTTCCTGCCAAAATCCGCTCGGCTGCTTCCACGGTGTTGGCATTCAAATCCTGCATCTTTTTCTCGGCCATTTCGCGAAGGGCCTTTTTAGAGATGCTCCCGATTTTCTCCGAGCCGCTCTTGCCCGACCCCTTTTCTTTTCCAGCGGCTTTGAGAATCAAATTGGTAGCCGGAGGTGCCTTGAACTTGAGGTCAAAGGTGCGGTCTTCGTAGATAGAAACCACGACCGGCACAAGCTGGCCTTTCATTGCCTGTGTTCCGGCATTGAAGCGGGTGACAAACTCGCCAATGTTTACCTTGGCCTGACCCAAGGCAGGACCAATCGGCGGAGCCGGATTTGCCGCACCGCCCATAATCGTCATTTTAAGTTTTCGTACTGCCTTTTTTGCCATAACGATAAGTTACAATAACCAAGATACAATAATCAAACAATACCCAATAATCAAGTTTCAACTAATTGAATATTGGAATTTGAGATTTGTTTGGAACTTGTTTCTTGGTGTTTGGTTATTCTGTTAGATTTTTTTTACCTGAAGAAAATCCAGTTCAACGGGGGTTTCCCGTCCGAACATGGAAACGAGCACCTTCACCTTGCCGCGCTCCTCGTCCACCTCCCCCACCTTGCCTTCCAAATCCTTAAACGGACCGTCCACAATGGTAACGTGGTCATCAATGTCCAGTTCAATATTGTGCATCACCTTATCAGAGCTCATGCGTTTGAACAACTCATCCACCTCGCCCTTGTTGAGCGGCACCGGATAGACACCCGAGCCGACGAAGCCGGTAACGCGGGGGGTGTTGCGCACCACATACCATGAGTCATCACTTACCACCATGTCCACGAGCACATATCCGGGGTAGATCTTTTCCTCTTCCTCCACGCGCTTGTTGCCTTTGATTTTGATTTTCTTTTCGGTCGGGACAACCACGGCAAAAATCTTGTCCTCCATGCCGAGGGACTCAATGCGCTGCTTTAAATTGCGCGCGACTGCATTCTCATACCCTGCATAGGTATGAATCGCGTACCAATTTCTGCCTTCTTCTATCTTTTGCTTGGACATGACTTAGATGATGAGCTTGAGAACTTGCGAGAAAATGTAATCAAATGCTCCCAAGTACAGCGAGGTAACAATTGAAATCACAATCACCACCACGGTAAACCAAAATGACTGGCGCCGTGTCGGCCAGCTTACATGCTTGAGTTCCGCCCGTGTTTCCTTTATATACTCACCTAATTTCATAGCTCGTAAATCGCTAATCAGAAGCTAATTTTAAAACTCTAATCACTCGAAGCCGATTCGGGATTATTCGCACTCTTCAATTCGAGTATGATTCGCGATTCTTTTAACATAAAAGGCCTCTCGGCCTCAATTCCCCTATCCTACTCCTTTGCAGGAAATTGTCCATAGCTACAGAAAGACGCAAGGAAATATGGCTATAGATGGCCACTCGAACGGCTAAACGTGCGTTTAGCCGTTAAAACCCCCGCTCCGACGTAACGTCGGGACGGGGGTTTTCGTGATACTTAGTTGGTCTTTGTTCGTGACCTTTCGTGTATGCATTGGATCCCCGCTTTCGCGGGGATGACACAAAATACAGTCGCGGAGTTTATCCCGTACCATGTCTTGCATTGGTGCGGGACTCGTACTGGATCCCCGCTTTCGCGGGGATGACACAAAATATAGTCGCTTCACTCCTTATTTTGTGTCACTTAATCTCGTACGTAATAGATACATTCGCCGTAATTTTCTCCTCTCCCACCGGAATCTCAGGCGGCAAAGAGGCCGCATCGCCCCCGCGTCCGTAAGCCATTTCAGCTTTCGCATACATGGGGTAATAATTTCCGCCGTCGTTGTAACTTACAATGCGTACAAGCTTCACACCGAGCGATTTCGCGAGCTTCTGCGCCTCCTCACGCGCCTCCGAGATAGCCAAATCGCGCGCCTCCTTTACCAGTGCCTCGCGGTCATCATAGTCAAAGGAAAGTCCGGAAATATTGGTAGCTCCGATCTCACCGGTGCCTGCAATGAGTTTTCCTGCATTATCCAAATTGCGCACCTTTACCGTTACACTTTGAGATACCACATACGCGGCGAGTTCCTGCTTGCCCGAATTTGGAATCGGATACGGAGGGTACATCATAGGCATCACTTCCCTGCCGCTGGTTCCATACTCATAGCGCGGATACACATTGTAACCGCTCGTGCTGATGTCTTTCTCTGCGACACCATTCTCCTTAAGGTACTTGAGAATGGCATTGGTCTTCCTGGCCGCCTCATCCTGCGCTTCTTTTACCAAAAGCGACTCTTCGGTTACCGTAAACGTAAAAATCCCGATACTCGGGGTAGCCAATACCTCTCCGCTTCCCGCAACCGTAATCACGCTCTGAATCTGGGGACTTGAGCCGATAAAGCGATACTCCTTGAGTATCCCGATAGATTTCACGAGGAGAAACAGAGCGAGCAACACCAACACCACAACCGCACCTTTTTTCACATTCTGGTCTTCTAACATATATAATTACGCTACTAAATTGATAATACCTATAGGACGACAAGATGTTCAGTATCTTACACACTTGTATCGTATCTCAAAATTCTCAAGTATCAATTCTCAATCTTCAATTGAAGCAGCGCTTTGAAATTAGCTATTTGGAAATTGATTGAAAATTGGTAATTGAACATTGAACCTTACCGATTCTGTATCTCAAAAGCGGTTACAAGGTTTTCAAAAAGCGAAGCGACGGTCATAGGCCCCACTCCTCCGGGGACCGGAGAAATCGCGTGTACCGTATCTTTCACGGCATCAAAATGTACATCGCCGGTAATCGTCCGCTCCCCCACCTCTTCATCCAACTTCTCTCCCGTAACTGCGGTAATTCCCACATCTATAATAACCTGCCCTGCCCGCACATGGTCACGTTGTATAAAATGAGGATTGCCGGTCGCCACAATAAGTATATCCGCATGTTGGGTGAGTGCGGGAAGATTCACGGTCTTGCTGTGCGCAATCGTTACCGTTGCATCCAAATTGAGCAGTGCCTGTGCCGTCGGCTTCCCTACCAGAAATGAGCGCCCCACCACCACCACGTTCTTGCCGGCAATCGGAATCTTGTAATACTCCAAAAGTGAGAGAATGCCTTTGGTGGTTGCCGGCATGTACCCGGCCCTTTTTCCCTCCCACAGCGCCTTGACCGAAGCGCTCCCGAGTCCGTCTACATCTTTTTCCGGCGCAATCGCGTCAAGCACACGGTCGCGGTCAAACGAGTCCGGAATCGGCATCTGGATGATAATGCCATGAGTATTGCTATCGCTGTTATATTGTTTGATTGCTGACAAGACATCTCTCTCCGAAGTGTCTGCGGGAAGCGCGACATGTTCCACAACAGCACCGATACTCTCGCCAAACCTTTTCTTCTGTTGAATATACGTGGCACTCTCCTCGTTCTCTCCGATTTGGATAATGACGAGCTTGGGCTTGGACGAAAACGCGAGAATACGCTGCCGCAGTTCCGCAGCAATTTTGTCCCGTACAACTTTTCCATCCAGAATTAGCATAACTATTAACCATTAACTATTGACTGTTAACAGTTAAAAGTTAAAAGTCAAAAGTTCACTTTCAATTAGCTTTGCTAATTGAAAGTGGCTTCCACCGCTCCCGCCGGAATTTGCTCCGGACCTTTGTTACGGTAACGCTTGATGAAATCGCGTATGCGGTCTTCGGGAAGCTCTCCTCCGTCAAGATTAAACTTGTCTACACGTTCCCATGCGACAAGCGCAATGTCGGTGTCATTCGCTTCGCGCGGGCTGATAAGCACCTTCGCAAAAGCGAATTTCTTGAGTTCCTCCTTGATTTCCTCCGAAACCCGCGGATGATAGGTAATCCAAACATCCCCGTGTTCCAGATTGTGAATGGCATA
>JAUSHG010000016.1 GCA_030648695.1 bacterium
AAAAGGACATCTTGAACCGGCCGGAATTTTGTATGGGGAAAGTTACCCGCGCCATTCAATCACTGGGGGGTATAGCAACTTCTACAACATTCTCACATTCTTAAGAATGTGAGAATGTGAGAATGTTGTTAGGGGCGGGTGAGGTCGAGAATGCTGCCTTTGAGGCGGCGAAACTGGCGCAGGGATACCAGCAGGTCGCTTTCGGACTGCACCAGCTCGGTGAGAGAATGTTCTATAATCCGCGAAATCTCGCGCAGGACATATCCTGTGTAGATAAACTCCACCTTCATATCTTCCATTGATTCAATATCATGCGAAATCTCCCACTTGGTGGAAAGCTGGCGGTATATTTTACCTACCAAGAGCGAGCTGTACCACAGTACATCATGTGCCGCCTCGCTCTCGGCCCATTTTTGTTTGCGCTCATCCCCTGCTTCCGCGACATAACGCACCAGCGGCGCGCTCCAGCGCTTCACGCGGCGATACAGGAGAAAGGTTTCCGGCTCGGGAATCAAGCGCGCGGGTTCTTCCTCACCCATATACTCGCCGTTCTCATCAAAATCCTCTTCCGTAATTTCTTCGCCGAGCACCTCGTTTTCGCGCAACCCGAGATCTTTTGCCTGAAATGCCGTAACCTCTCTCAAATCCGCCAAATCATTCTCCGGAGTGGCGAGTGCTTCCTCCATGGTTTTCCCCACGCTTTTTTCTTTGGGAGCTTTCTCTCCCGGCTCATCCGGAAGTCCAAGCAATCGCTTGACCTTTTCAAACCGGCCGCTGAAGCGGCACAGCTCTTTTCTGCACGGCTCCCGGCGCCAGGTGCACTCCCACCAAACGAGAACCTTACATCCGTCGATATCTTTGGGCACTCCCTCCGGAATAAGCGGGGTTGCAAGCAAACGCTTGAACTCCTCTGACCACCACTCTACACGTTGTTTAGTGTGTTTGCGGGGCATAGTTTTATTATTTAGAATGTATGCAATTGAAGCCGTCTCAATCTTTTCCTCCTCTGTTATTCCCCGTCTGCCTATCGTGGCAGGAATGGCAGAATTCAGAACGCTGCGACATACTCTGGATTCCCCTTTTCAGGGGAATGACACCATACTGCGTACTTTCAATTATATCATCCTGCGGCGCAAGAGTAGAGCGTTGAACGCCACAATCACTGTGGAAAACGACATGAGAATGGCGGCAACGGCCGGCTCAAGGAAAATCCCGCGCGAAGCGAGCACCCCTGCGGCAAGAGGAATGGCTATAATATTGTACCCGGCGGCCCACCAGAGATTTTGAATCATTTTGTTATACGTCAAGCGCGAAAGGCGGATAATCTTCGCAATATCCCGCGGGTCGCTTTTGACGAGGATAATACCGGCGGATTCAATCGCCACGTTGGTACCGGCACCAATCGCTATGCCCAAATCGGATTGCGTGAGCGCCGGAGCGTCATTGACGCCGTCTCCTACCATGGCAACCTTTCGCCCCTGATTCTGCAGAAGTTTGACCTTTTCCGCTTTTTCCCCGGGAAGCACGCGGGCAAAGTATTCATCCAGCTCAAGTTCGCGCGCAACAAATCTGCCGACTTCCTCCGAGTCGCCGGTAATCATGGCAACGCGCATGCCCATATCTTTAAGCACCAACACCGCCTCCTTTGATTCAGGGCGAATAATGTCCGCGAGCGCAAGCGCGCCGGAAAATACCCGCCCCGAGAGCACAAAAATAATGGTCTTGCCTTCTTTGGCGAGCGCGGCGGCTTTTTCGCGGACCGAAACCGGCACGGCAACGCCGTCTTCTTTGAGCAGTTCATAACTTCCCACTTTGACTATCATGCCTCCGATGTTTGCCTGCGCTCCCTTTCCCGGAAGACGCTCAAATTTTCCGGAAGCAAGCGGTGGCAGTTTGCGGCGTTTGGCCTCCTGCACAATCCCGCGTGCAATCGGGTGCTCGGAGAAATATTCCACGGATGCGGCGCGCGCGAGCACTTCTTCCTCGGTCCCCTCAACCGGAATCACGTCCGTAACTCCGTACTCGCCCGAGGTGAGCGTCCCTGTTTTGTCAAAGAGCACGGTATCAATGTTCCGTGCCGCTTCAAGGGCAAGGCGCTGCCGCACGAGTACTCCGCTCTGCGCTCCTTTGGTCGTGGAAATGGAAGCCACCAGCGGGATCGCAAGTCCCAAGGCATGCGGACAGGCCACCACGAGCACCGCAACCAGCCGCTCTACCGCAAACACGACACCGGCTCCGGCCAGAAGCCAGACGGCCAATGTGCTTCCACCCGCAACAATGGCGACGACGGTGAGGAGAAGCGCCGCGCGGTCCGCAAGCATCTGCAGGCGCGACTTACTCGCCTGCGCTTCGGCAACGAGGCGTCTGATGCCGGAAAGAAAGGTGTGCTCCCCGATGGCCGTTACCAGAACAATAAGCGCTCCATCGCCGTTTATGGAGCCAGCAATAACTGCATCCTTCTCTTTTTTGATAACCGGTTTGGATTCTCCAGTAAGCAGGGATTCATTCAATTCCGAGCGCCCTTCTACAACACTGCCGTCTGCCGGCACTTTGGCGCCCGGCTTGACGAGCACCCAGTCCCCAACCCTCAATTCTTCAATCAGGACTTCTTTTGTTTCAGAATCTTCATTTGTAATTTGAGTATTGGGATTTGTTTGGAATTTGGTGTTTGTGATTTGGGATTTGCGAATTATCAAAATTGCTTTATCGGGCAGCAATTTTGATAATTCGCGCAGTGCTCCCTGCGCCCCGCTTACCGCGCGCATTTCAATCCAATGTCCGAGGAGCATGATAGTAACGAGCGAAGCGAGCTCAAAAAAGAGCGTTTCGCCTTCACCTCTGACGGTAACCCACACGCTGTAACCATACGCGGTGACAATGGCAAGCGCGATGAGCGTCATCATTCCCGGCATGCGCGCGCGCAGTTCGCGGTACGCGCCGACAAGGAACACAAAGCCGCCGTAGAAAAAGACGGCTGATCCCAGCACTGCCGGAATCAGAATTTCCAAATTCCAAGTTCCAAATTCCAAGGCAGGCAGCCGGATGCCAAGAAATGTCTCGGCCATGTCCGAATAGAGAAACAGTGGAATGGTGAGCGCAAGCGAAACCCAGAATTTTATTTTAAAAATATTGGTGGAGTGTCCCGCATGCTTGTCATGCCCGTGCCCCGCATCGGAACTTTTAGTCCGCAACGCTCCACCGGTAACCGGCAGGAGCGCCATGCCGCACTCGGGACAAAGACCTGGCTTGTCGCTTATTACTTCCGGGTGCATGGGACAGGAGAAAACCACACCCCCTTCTTTCGGAGCGTGCATTTCGTGTCCGTGCTCGTGTCCGCCGTGATGACAGTGATGTTCGTGCATATTCATTGTGATGAATTGATGGTATCTATTGTGCGCTGAAAATGAGGCCAACACCGAAAGACATCACTTGCGAGGTCTGCAAAGGGTGAGCACGGACATTCATATTCTCTTTATTATACCGCCGACTTCACCGAAGCGTTATAGAGCTTCGCGAGGAGATATACACCGGCATACGCGTAGACCACGAGCGGGATAAGGCCAAGCAGGAATCCGCCGAAGGTAACGTCCACTTCTCCGAGTGCGGTTTGCGCGGCCGGAAGGTGCATGCCTCCCGCAAAAATCTTCATAGAGAGCTCCGGAGCAATTGCCACGAATAACGTGCAGACGATATAGAGAATGACGGTTGTTATCGCCGCGGCATTTGCCAGCTTAACTGCGTTTAATTGCATAGTATGTTTTTGTTTAGCTACTCGAACCTGTAGTCTTGCTCTTTCCCGCCTATGAACGCTCAATCTCCTTCTTCATTGACTCAAACTGTTCTTTCGTGAGTTCGCCTTTCGCATAGCGTTCCTTAAGAATATCGAGCGCGGCTTTTCCGCCATCAGTTCTCCCTCCGCTGTTGCGACTACCGGTTGAGAGCTCCCGCACCACCCACACGACGAAGAAAATGACCGCCACCCACACGATAATCATAAAGAACCCGCCAAACAGCGTGTGCCCGAACCAGTCCCCACCCCCACTATATCCGTACATCATGGATGTCATACGATTAAGAATTGATAATTGCTCGACCCAACTACTAGAACTCATTTCAAAACCTACCCTGGTAGGTTTTGAAATGAGTTCTAACCAAAAACTAATACTTTATCTGAACGCTCGACCATTGCGAGCAAATCAGACATTGTGGAAACTGGGCATGTTCCGCTTTCTTTCTTGCCGCGCATCTTCAAACAGCTGCCACAAGTGTATAGTTCTCCTTTCAATTCCTTGAATTCGGTTACTTTTGCGGAAATATCAAAATCCTTGCTGTCGGGAATGGCATCAAGTTCGACCCCCTCGCTCATCAGAAACACCTCAACGTGATGCCCTGCTTTGAGCGCGCTAATGCCGAGACGGAACATGTTCCACGCATGTTCAGGCTTGTTTGACTGCAAAATGATGCCGAGTGTCATGTTATTTTTATTTGGCGCATTGCGCCAGGTTATACACCTTTATTATCTCCCTGACGGCTCTCCGCTTCTCTCCCTTCTGCAGTTGTTTGACGACATGCGTTGAGAGGTGATTTTCAAGGAGCACATTTTCAACGCCCGAAAGCGCTTTTTTAACCGCACCGGCTTGCGTGATAATGTCCACGCAATAGCGCTCCTCCCCCACCATGCGCCTAATGCCGCGAAGCTGACCCTCAATGATGGAGAGCCGCCGTAGGAGCTTTTGTTTCGTATCCTGCTTCATGCTGCCATGATACCCCCTAGGGGTATCGACTGTCAAGCGCAAAAAAATAATGAGCAGAGCGACTCTGTTTTTTGAGCGTCCCCGCGAAGGCGGGGATCCAGAAATTAAGAATCTTTCCCTTTCAGTAAGTCCGCAAACTCTTTCTGCACCTTCTCCAGTTTTGGATTAATCACGAGCTCGCAGTACGGATTCCCCGGATGTGTCGCAAAATAATCGTGGTGGTAGTTCTCGGCTTCATAAAATACCGTGAGAGGCGACACCTTGGTTACAACCGGTTTTCCCAGATTGTTTGACCCCGTTAGAAGCCGCGAGGGCTCGGAGCGTGCCTCTGCTTCTAACGGGGTTGAGGCGTTGATTTCCGCGATGAATGCTTCTGCCTCTCTTTTCTGCGCGTCTGTCGTGTAAAAAATCGCAGAGCGGTACTGCGTACCTACATCATTGCCTTGGCGGTTTACTGTCGTCGGGTCGTGGCTTCCGAAAAATACCGTAAGCAAATCGCGATACTTCACCTGCGTCGGGTCGTACTCAATCTGCACACTTTCAGCATGCCCTGTTTTCCCGCCGCTCACTTGTTCGTAGGTTGGGTTTTCGGTTGTACCACCGGTGTATCCCGGCAATACCCTGTGCACACCTTTGAGCATCTTAAACACGGCCTCGGTGCACCAGAAACAACCTCCGCCAAAAACTGCTTTTTCCATGTGTTCATTATAGCAAAGACGTCAACATACTTGACAATTTTGCTATCGGCGCTAATATAAGCGTAATGAAAAACGCAATCGCCATGATGGGCATGATGATGAAAAACCCGCTCGAGGGCTGATTTTTGCGTTGTCTCCTATTTAGATTTTTAAGCTAAAGAAACCAACGAAAAGACCAGCCCGTGAGCTGGTTTTTTCGTTATTTAAACGGGAAGTAAAACCATTACGGTTGTTGCTCTTTACAGCGTGCGCGTGTGCGATGACGCTGTTCCTTGTCAGATACATACACAATAAACGTCAGAATACTTATGAAACGAAAGTACATACATCTCATCATAGTTACCGACTGCGGCGGTTCAGACGAAGGCCGGTATAGAATTGCGGCGGAACGTTGTTTTTTCCCGCATGATGTCCGACCTACCTTCTTCGCCACCGAGAGTTTAAATACGTTGCACAGCGGATTTACGACTGCTGCTCACGCGCTCTCATCAGTTGACTTCTTTGGGCCGCTGCGAAAAGGCGAACACACCGCGGTGCTTGATAATGCAGCACCACGACATGGCACTGAAAACGGACGGAAGCTCCGCGGAGAGGAACGTAAGCCCGAAGGAGAGGAAATATATGCTCTTCGTCTTCAAAATGGCGTATGGATTGTAGGACCGAATGCCGGCTACAATTTCTACTTCCTGAAGGGTCAGGTGGTGGAATCGTTCCTCGTAACGGATACATCAAAACGCTACACGCCGTTTCGCTCCATGGAAGTCATGATTCCCACGTTTGCAAAAATCTTCCGAGTGCACAAGCATCCGCATCTCAAGCTGACACCCAAAAAGCTTCAGGTTTCGGACGGAGAAAAAGGGGTGTTCGTCGCCGACTGGGACAGCCATGGCAACATTTATCTGGTTTCCACAGTACCTGATAACGCATGGGTTCCCCCGCAAGGCAACACCCGCGCCTTCCGGATTGGAAATAAAATTGCCCGTTTGCGACATGTCAACGGCATCTTTGCGGGAAAAACCGGCGAGCAAACGCTCACGGCCGGCAGTTTGCAGTTAAACGGAAAGCCGGTGTATTACATTGTGGTGGTCGGTGGAAACGCACATTCTCTGTTCGGCAATCCGCCGGTTGGGACCAAGGTGGAAATTGAAAGGGAGTAGCCAATCCTTTCCCGACTCCCGCCCAAGTGCAATGCTTGGGCGGTTTTTTGTACTTGCGCGATTTTGACGGGGTGATATCATGACCATTATATGCAGTACCGGCTTGCCACCGAGAAGACCACGAAGAAAAACTCTCAAT
>JAUSHG010000038.1 GCA_030648695.1 bacterium
TGCGGTAGGCGTAGCTTAGTTTGTCCATTCCGAACTTCTCGACATTTTCATATGTATCCAAAAGCTCTACTTCCTCCACCAAGTCCGGAGCCGTTTCGCGCACCAAATCAAAATAGTCGTTCGGAACGAAATCCTTTGAGACGATAAACGAAATATCCCGAACAACGGGCGGATACTTGCTCACTTCCTTAAATTTGCTTCCGAGGACGAGTTGTTTCGTAACGCGCGCATCTTCAGACCAGAGCAGACGAATATCCGGAAGCTGCATGCTGATAATCGCCAATCGCTCCAAACCGAATCCAAAAGCCCAGCCGTTGTAGCCCTCCACACCAAAATCTTTTAAGACAACCTGACGAGGCATGCCGCCTCCGAGAATCTCTATCCATTGGCCGTTGATTTCCACTTCCACTTCCAGCGAGGGGTCGGTATAGGGAAACACATCGGGGTTGAAGCGAAACTTTACATTCTTTCCGTAAATGCTTTGCACAATCTCGGCAAGCACCGCCTTCAAATCATCAAGCTGAAGTTGCTTTTGGTCGTTCGGCACGAGGTAGAGCCCTCCCATCTGGTGGAAGATGTTCATATGGTGGCGGTCTATTTCGTCCTTCCGGTACACCTTCCCGTAGCACATCACACCAAAGGCCTGCTTCTCCGCAATCTTCTTCTTTATTTCAGGAAGATTGAGATAGTAGTACCACATCACTGTGTCGTGTGTGCGCAGGACATTTTTCCCGTCAATGTAGTAGGTGTCCGACTTGCTTCTGGCCGGATGGTCGGCGGCAAAATTGAACAAATCAAACAGAATGTGTGTTGATATGACCTCGGGAATATCAATATCGTCAAAATCTTTCAGCAACGAAAGACCAGTAACTCTCTTCACAATTTCATGCAGGGGGCTACCCTCTGTCCGTGAGAGGTCGGGCATGGCTACATAGCGCTTGATGCGCTTGGCCTCAATATCATCCCGATTCTCCAAGCCCTTCAGGAGAGCTACTTCTTCATCTCGCGGTATGAAATAATTTTGCATACGGATTTGGAGCCGCCTCCCAGGTTTGCACTGGGGACATCCACTTTACAAAATTGGCGCTCTACTAGCTGAGCTAAGGCGGCGGCTAGTTAGTGCCGGATGTTGTGCTCTCCGGCTTCTCCTGCACCGTCTTTTTATACTCTAGCATATCCTGCATGTAGCCGGAGGCGCTTTCCGGATTTTTGGATACGGCAACGCCTTGTTTCTTGAGATACTCGCCAAAACGCAGGGAGGTGCGGTGCAACCGCGCATGCGCGGAAACGCCGAGAACCTGAAGCTTCTCTTTGCAGAGTCCGTAGCCCCTGCGACAGACCTCGTCAAAACTGACCGACATATGGGCTTCAATTTTCTTCCATCCCTGCTCTACAACCGGGTCCGCACGACGGAGTTTGCGTAGCAGCGCGGTTTCCGTGCCGGACAGTTCCTGCGCTTTGAGGGCAAAAAGAACCGACATGCCCCCAAGCGCTAGTAGACCTAAGCTAATGCCAAGCCACATAAATGTAAGTTAATGGTAACACATCAAACCCCCTCTCAATCTCCCCGAACAACTTTTGCTCCGCAAAACTTGACGGGCAGGCCCCTTGCTCCCACCACCCCGCCTTAGGCAGGAGGGAATGAAGAGGATATTACTTCCGCGCGGAGAAGCGTTCAAACCGTACCACCTCCACCTTCTCGCCGAATTTCTGAATCGCTTCCTCTATAAGCCCCCTGATAGTAACATCCGTATTTTTAATAAACGGCTGTTCCAGCAAAACACGCTCCCTAAAGTAAGCGTCAAGTTTTCCCGAGAGAATCTTTTCCTGCATCTCCTTCGGCTTTCCTTCCACCTCCTTCTGCATGGCCTCGCGCATGGCCGCTTTTGCCTCCTCGGGTACATCTTCGCTTCGCACAAATTCGGGAGAAGCGGCGGCCACATGCATGGCGATATCATAGGCAAGCTTTTTGAACTGCTCATTTCCCGACACAAAGTCGGTTTCACACGAGAGGAGCACGAGCGTACCCACTTCGCCCCCCTGATGAATGTAGGAAGCCACTGTGCCGGCACCGAGTGTCCGGTCGGCCTTTTTGGCAGCTGCGTCCGCTCCCTTGCGGCGCAAAATCACTTTTGCTTTTTCCATGTCGCCCCCCGCCTCTTCAAGTGCCTTGCGGCAGAGCATGATGGAAACACCCGTCTGTTCACGTAGTTCCTTAATCTGCTCCGTTGTGATTTTAACGTTCATAATAAACACTTTTAATATCCAAATTCCAAGAAACAATAACCAAACAATGCCCAACTACCAAATTCCAATGCTCAAATTGATTATTGAGATTTGTTTGGAGCTTGTTTCTTGGTTATTGATTATTTGTCCCCATCTTCCCCGCCTCATACGCCGCTACCATCCTCTCCACGAAAAACGCTACACTCTTGCGTGTCGCATCATTGCCCGGCACCGCATACGTCGCAACCTTAAGATTGCAGTCCGAGTTGGCGAGCGCCACTACCGGAATACCCGTCTTCTTTGCCTCCGCAATCGCCGTGTGCTCCTTGCCCGGGTCAACCACGACGAGCGCGGCGGGAAGTGCTGTCAGCGGAACCAGTCCGGCAAACAATTCATCAAGTTTTACAATATCGCGGTCAATAAGCAGGCGCTCTTTCTTGGTGTATTTGGAGAGCTCCCCTTTTTCGCGCTTTGAAATCAAATCAAGCATCTTATCAATGCGGCTGCGAATCTGCGGAAAATTGGTGAGCGTGCCGCCAATCCAGCGTCCCGCAACGTAGGGCATGTTGATTTTCTCGGCTCCGGCCTTGAGTGCCTCGCACGCCTCCGGTTTGCTGCTCACAAATAATGCGGTCTTGCCCGTAGCTCCGAGCTCCTTGAGAAAGACCTCTGCTTCAAGCAAAGCTGTCCGTGATTTTTCAAGGTCAAAAATCTCCACTCCCCCTTTGGAGCCGAAAATGAAGGGAATAGCGGAAGGGTGCCGCTTGGAACGGCGGTAGCCAAAATGAGCCCCTACGGAAAAAAGGGCGTCAATGATGGGGTCGTGAGCTGTCTCTTTGTTGTCGGCCATAACGAGAGAGAAGTGTATCAAATTCGCTTATAAGAATCAACTTGCGGAAGGCGTCTAGCGGCGGCGCCACGCGTATCGTCCTGCGGCAACGTTTTGCGTCTTCACGCGCTTCGCATTTCACGCCCGATACGCGCTGCGCTGGCGAATAACGTATAACGCGATTAATTAGGTGAATTTTGCTTCTCCGCAGCGGCTACTTCAAGTACTTCAAGAATGGGCTCAATGTGGCCGGCGAAAATCATTGGCAAATTGTGCCATGACTCCTTGATGCGATGGTCGGTGACGCGGTCCTGCAGGATATTGTAGGTGCGGATTTTCTCGGACCGGTC